>CAISYX010000248.1 GCA_903889815.1 uncultured Gammaproteobacteria bacterium | reverse complement strand
GTGCAGCGTCTGAGTCCGCTGAGCTTGGGAGAGCGCGTGAAGCTGGGTGTCCTGCTGGCGGCGCGCAGTATTGTGCGCGCCGCGCAGTGGCTGGAGAAACGCTTCAGAGGGAAGCGTCCCGAGTGAGCTGAGTGCCTTACTCCACAGCTTCGAAACGGAACACCAGGTTTTCGATCTTGCCGGTCAGCTCCTTGAAGCGGTGCGCCGTGCCGGCAGGCACCACGACCACATCGCCAACGCTGACGGCATGTTCTTCTCCGGCCTGATGAGTGCCGGAAGTGCTTGGCCCTGCCCATACCCGGGTCAGGTCCGTCTCGCGAGTGTCCTCAAGCGTGCCTCCCAGCACCAGCAAGCCCTGCCCGTGCGTAATCAGGTAGACCTCTGTCACATCGGTGTGGATCAGTCCGCTGGTCTCGGCCTGCACGCGGCGCAAGGCAGCCAGGGCAAATTTGCCGCCGGGAATTTCCACTCCCTGAATCAGGCGGTCTACCGTGTTTTCCATGTCGGACTGCGCACGCGCGGCGATGATGGTCGGTGCTTTGACGACAACGCCCTGGGCCAGAGCCAGCGGCGCTGCTCCCAGGGACACTGCAGCCAGCACGCCGGCACCTACCAGCCTGCGTAACGGGAGAGAAAAGGTTCTGCTTGTCGTTCTTTTATCTGACGCTCTTTGCATGATGACTCCTTGGCAGCCGCAAACGGCTGTGATGGGTGGGGGTTCGCTGACGATTCTGTGCACAGCACGCAGCGCAAGTAAAGCGGCTGCATCAGGGCATCGGGCGCCTCGCTGTACCTGGCCATCTCCGGCCAGCCGAGTGCGCAACCCGATGCCGAACCTGCGAGTACGACCTGAAGAGTCTCACACGTAGAGCGTCTCTTCCAAAGCCAGTACTCCCGTCGACAGTCCTTCCTGCCAGACACTGGCGGGAAGGCTCTGCCCGGCGTGTTCGGCGCGCAGTGTCAGCACGAAGCGAGGGTTGGGATGCAGCAAGGCCTGCTGCATCAGGGCGGCATCGGGCAGTGCAATCGAGCAGAAGCCCCCGTCCAGCAATCGATGCTGGTGCGCGACGGGCAACACCCCCTTTTTCGCGTCCAGATGCACGCCCTGCCATTCGCTGTCCACGCAGCCGCCATCTTCGGCACGGGCATAGCGGAACGTAGCGAACGTGATCAGGCACCGTTCGCCATCCAGCAGCGCGGGCTTCATGTCCCGAACACGCCGCTGGCGGTCTTCCAGTTCCACACCTTCGATTGCCGGCGGCACGATCAGACAGAATTCCACCTTCAACGCCTGCTTCCTGTCTGCAACGAAGGCTTTGTCCACGAAATCATCCAGAGCCCTGCGGATGATACTGCTCACCAGCAGGTCGGGAAGCGCCGCCAGCAGCGCGTTCTGACTGCCGTCCAGCACCTGTGCCAGTCGCCTGGCCAGCAAGGGCGTCTTCGCCCGGAAGTCCTGCTCGTAACGGGCACGGGCCTGAGCCGTGAACTCGGGCTTCGTGGTCGCGACCGCCGGGATGCGCTCAGCCGCTTCCAGCAGCATCTGCGCGCTTTAGCGCGCCTGCGCCACCTCGAATTTGCCTGGCTCCTCCGACATAAAGCCTCCGAAACCCGACATTAGGCTGCCCGGGAGCGGCGAGTCTGGCGCGATGGCGATCAGGAGGGGCTCCCGGCTCTTGCCCGTCATGTCCATCACCAGATCCACTGCCACGAAAGCCAGGGCGCGCAGCCACAAGGCCTTGTGCGGGCCTTCCGTGCGGGCGGCAGGGTCTGCGAGCTCGGCCAGCAAGGGCGCCAGATCCTTCTCTTCGCTGATCACGCGGCGCAGTTCTGCCAGCGGCGTCAAGCCGCCGACCGGGATCAGCAGATTGCGACGATTGCTGTCGAGCTGTTCCTCGATGAATTTCCAGAGGGCCGCCATGACGGATGGCGCTGGCTGCGAACCAAGCGCGTCCGCCAGCACGCTGCGGACGCCATCGCGCAAAGCGAAACGCTTGTGGGTCTTGAAGATCTTGTCGCCTTCAATGCCGCGGGCCTCGTTCATGATGGCCGCAAGCAGAGAGCCCGCAAAGGGCAACAGGCGGTCAAGGGACTGCAGCCGTTGCACGTGACGCTTGTCGGTCAGACTCAGATCACCTGAGTCCTTGAGGCAATGCGATTGGTGCAGGGGCAGCTGAAACACTGTGGCGGGTTCCTCCACGTTGGGATCGACAAACACTATCCAGCGCTCGAACTCTTCTGCTCCGCCTTTCGCGTCGAGAAACGAGCACATGCGGAAACAGTCGCGAATCGGCTCGTTGTTGAACGCGCCGCCATCCGAATAAGTGAAAGGATGTGTCGCGCGCCCGGCCAGCTCTTCCGGCCACAGCCCGGGATTTTCGGCATCCTGATAGCCGTATTCGAAACTGTGGCGAGTCAGTACCACAGGCTCGAACGCCCCGGGAAAGGCCCCTGATGCCACTGCCGTGGCCGCGATGGTGGACCACGCCTTGCGCGTGCGCAGGTCGCTGGTCTTGTTCGCTGCAAAATCGCCGGCCCGATACCGGAACCAGCGCGAGGGGTGTTCCTTTTCATCGTCCAATGTTGCAACTGCCACATTGCCAAACATCAGATCGAACACCCGCATCTCGCGGTGGGCCCACGAAGTCATGCCCTCGGCGAGCGAGGAAAAGAACAGTTTGTTGCTGGTGAATTCGCTGCGGGCGTCCATCAGGATGGGCGTGAGATTATTGAGCGCACAGCCGAACAGAACGCGGTCGGCCAGCAAGCGTTTGCCCGACAGATCGAGGGTCTCGGTGTCGAAGCGGATGGCATCGTGGGCAATCTTTTCCACCGTGGCGCGATTGAGAAAGCCCGCGGTGTGGCGCAAGGCGTGCCCGGGCCCGGCACCGTCATCCAGCAGCCGCTCGATGCTGATCTGCCGTACCCAGATGTCTTCCTGCGCCGCCTGCACGACCTGGGCGGCCAGCAGATTGCGCTGCCGGTCACTGCCTTCGGGCAATTGCAGAAACTCTTCGCCGAACTCCTCTGTCAGCGCCAGCCGGGCCTTCTGCAATTCGTCCGGCGTCTGCGATACCAGTCCGCGCAGCATCACAGCCAGGGACATGGCCCCGGCGCTGGCGCCCGAAAAACAGTCCACCTGCACATCCGTGAAATTGCCCCGCAACACGGCCAGCTTGAGCGTCTGTGTCAGCGCCGCGCCGTTGAAGGTCCCGAGCGACACGCCGCCGCCCATGGCAAAGCCGATCCGAAGCGTTTTCTTCATGCTGCTCTCCTTGCCTGCTGGTGTTTGCTATTGGCTGGACTGCTCCTGCATGCCGGCGATCACGCCATTGCGATTCTGCACCGGCTGGTTCTGACTGAGCTTCCACTTGCCTTCCAGGCGCGCGATGGGAATCTCGATGCCGACGATGGCCTTCATCAGGGTGTCGATATAGTCCGGCGGCGCTTCGTCCATCGACCAGGGCTGCGCCTGGCCCGCCTCGTGGGTGGCGGTCAGTGCTGCAAGCTGGGTTCGCAACCAGTCTGCGTCTTCCACGATGCGCAACGGCCCATGGACATGCACGACCATGTAATTCCAGGTAGGCACGGCCTTGCCAGTGACCTGCTTGGTGGGATACCACCCCGGGCTGACATAGGCCTGGGGGCCTTGAAAGATCACCAGCGCATCCAGCAGCTGCAGATCGCGCAGCAGTGGATTGGCCCGCGCCACGTGGCCGCGCAGCGTGCCATGGGGACCAACGTCGGCCAGCAGCTGCAGGGGAATGTGGTTGGCCTCAAGCCCCGACGGCGAGAGTGTGACCAGGGCACCGAGCGGGTGGGCACGCATCAGTGCGTGCATGACGTCAGTATCGGGAGCCTCGAAGGCTTTTGGAATATACATGGTTGATGGTCCATCAAAAGACGGCAGGATTGGGGGACTTGGGAGCTCTCATGTTCAACGGAAATTTTCAGACAGTGGTTTCAGTCAGCACTGCTTTCCAGAAGATACTGACGCAACTGTCTCTCTTCACGCATGACATACAGCATAAAGACAACTTCATTGTCCTGCCTGTAGAAAATGCGGCAGGGTCTGACGTAAAGCTCCCGATAAACAGATTGCGGCAATCAGTGCGGGTTCAGTCCAGATTACTTCAGCCGCTTGTGCATTCGCATCCTTGCCTGCTCAGCAGAGAGAGTTCTACCGTCAAGAATAGCGCGTTCTCCCTGGGACAGCCGTTCAAGAAGGGACAGTCTGCGTTGCATGAACTCATAGTCATCGACATCCACCAGATACGCCGATGGCAATCCGTGTTCGGTGATCAGCACGGATTCCTTCGTCTCGCGCAGATCAGCGAGTATCTTGGCGGCCTGACGCTTCAGGTTGGTGACCAGCTCCACTTTCATTGACTCTATCTCCACAACAAGTATGACTATCGTAGCACTGGCTGCAGGGGTGGGAGAACATGGCGACCTGTGTGGGATACAGGGCTTTTGCAACAATCCCGCCGATGCGCTGTTCAAGCGCGACGGCAGCATGCAGCGTTCTGGTCGGCGCGGGACCGTGCAGGACAGCAGTGTCCGCTGACGGCTTTCGTGTGAACTACACCACCCGCATGCCCGGCTGAGCGCCGCTGTCAGGCTGCAGCAACCAGATGTCTTTGCCGCCAGGGCCGGCGGCCAGCACCATGCCTTCGGACATGCCGAACTTCATCTTGCGGGGCGCCAGATTGGCGACCAGCACCGTCAGCCGGCCGACCAGCGTGGCCGGGTCATAGGCAGACTTGATGCCGGAGAACACCGTGCGCAGCACGGGCTGACCGTCGGCGCCGAGGCCCAGGTCAAGGTGCAGCTTCAGCAGCTTCTCGGCGCCTTCCACATGCTCGGCGTTGACGATGCGGGCGATGCGCAGATCCACCTTCGCGAAGTCAGGGTAGGCGATTTCGTCGGCGAGGGGGTCCTGGGTCAGAGGGGAATTGTTCGCGGGCAAGCCCGCTCCCACAGCGACTGCTCCCACAGCACCAGCAGACGCCATCATGGCCGCCACCTTGTCGGGCTCCACGCGGGTCAGCAGCGGCGTGAAGGTGCCGATGCGATGCGCCAGCAGCAGAGAGTCGACACTGTCCCATTGCAATGGCTCTATGGCCAGAAAGGCTTCAGCGCGGGATGCCATGGTGGGCAGCACCGGCTTGAGATAGCTCATGATCAGGCGGAACAGATTGATGCCCGTGCTGCAGATGGCCTGCACCTCAGGGGACTGCTTGTCCGTCTTGGCCAGCGTCCAGGGCGCCTTGTCGGCGATGTAGGCATTGGCCTTGTCGGCCAGCGCCATGATCTGGCGCAGTGCCTTGCTGTAGTCACGGCTCTCATAGTGCGCGGCGATCTCGGCCTTGGCGGCCTGGAACTCTGCCACCAGTGCGGGCTCGCTGGACTGCGTACTGAGCATGCCATCGAATCCTTTGCTTATGAAGCCTGCACAGCGGCTGGCGATGTTCACCACTTTGCCCACCAGATCAGAGTTTACCCGCGCCACGAAATCGTCAAGGTTCAGGTCCAGATCGTCCACGGCGCTGGAGAGCTTGGCGGCAAAGTAATAGCGCAGATACTCCGGGTCCAGATGCGCGAGATAATCGCTGGCATTGATGAAGGTGCCACGTGATTTCGACATCTTCTGACCATTGATGGTCACGAAGCCGTGCACGAACACGCCGGTGGGCGTGCGATAGCCCACACTGCTGAGCATGGCCGGCCAGAACAGGGTGTGGAAGTTGACGATGTCCTTGCCGATGAAATGATAGAGCTCGGTGCCGTGACCGGGCTTCCAGTAAGCATCGAAGTCATAGCCGCTGCGCTTGCAGAACACCTCGAAGCTGGCCATGTAGCCCACGGGCGCATCCAGCCACACGTAGAAGTATTTGCCCGGCTCGTCGGGAATCTCGAAGCCGAAATACGGTGCATCGCGGCTGATG
>CAISYX010000247.1 GCA_903889815.1 uncultured Gammaproteobacteria bacterium | reverse complement strand
GCGCTCTCCCAGCTGAGCTAAGACCCCATTTTCAGACGTCGCACGATCACAGCAAGGTGGCCGTCGTTCGAAGTCCGCGCATTCTAAGCACCGATCCCAGACCTGTCAACGATTAGTCACCAGCTCCTGAGAACTGCTGAAATTCCTTTTCAAGCAACTTGGACTCTTTGTTGGAAATGTCTCCAAGCACCGTGATTGCATGCCGCAGTCTTGCACGAGTGAGATCCAGACCTAGAATGCTGATGGAGTCCACGACGGAAGTGGACACCGCTTTTCCAGAAATCGCCACGAACAGAGGAAACAGGAATTCACGTATCTTCAATGCCATGTGATTTGCAAGCAGCAAGCAAGCGTTTTCAACTTCGTCTCTAGAGAACCCCTTGGTATTTTCGAACTGCCAGATAGAGAATTGCAGTATTCGTCTCATGGTTTCAGTATTCAGTGACTTATGTGTAAAGCATGCACTGTCAATCGCGGGCAATCCTGCAAGAAAAAATCCTGCCAGTGGCTCTACATCTGAGAATTTATCGACACGATCCTTGAGCAACGGAACGATGCGTGCCACTTTTGACGGCGCAAATGCCCAGTCGCGGAAAAGGGCTATGAATTCATCGTCGCTGACACGTTCACGAAGGTACTTGCCATTCAACCAGGTCAACTTGTCTACGTCGAAAACCGGACCTCCAAGCGAAACCCGCGAGAGATCGAACTCTGTCGTCATTTCTTCGATCGAAAACATTTCTCGCCCATCAGGCATGGTCCATCCCATTTGACCCAGGTAGTTCACCAGAGCCCGTGGCAAGTACCCCATGTCGCGGTAATAACTGATGCTGGTAGGATTCTTGCGTTTGCTTAGCTTGCTTTTGTCTGGATTGCGCAGCAAAGGCATATGACAGTAGGTCGGAGGTACCCATCCAAAATACTGATACAGCAGCAAATGCTTCGGTGTGGAGTTGATCCATTCTTCGCCGCGAATAACATGGCTTATATTCATATGATGATCGTCAACCACATTGGCGAAATGATAGGTTGGCAGTCCGTCCGATTTGATCAGCACCTGCATGTCAATTTGTTGCCAGGCGATGCGAATCTCACCTCGAAGCATGTCTAGAAAAACGCAGTCGCCCTCCTCTGGAATTCGCATGCGAATGACATGCTCCGTGCCAGCTGCAACACAGGCCGCAACCTGTTCCGAAGTCATGCTCAGGCAGTGGCCGTCGTAGCCTACTGCAGCCTTGTCCTGAATCTGCTGAGCTCGCAATGAACTGAGCCGTTCTGACGTACAAAAACATCTGAATGCGTGTCCGCTGTTCAGAAGTGTCCTGATCTCTCTGGAATACAAATCGCTACGTTCACTTTGCCGGTAAGGACCGCAAGGGCCGCCAACGTCAGGACCTTCGCTCCAGGTCAGCCCCAACCAGCGCAACGCAGCCAGAATATCGGCCTCTGACTTCGCAGTGCTGCGCACCTGATCGGTGTCTTCAATACGTAAAATGAACTCGCCAGCGTGCTGGTGTGCGAAGCAGCGATTGAACAGGGCTATATAGGCAGTTCCTACATGTGGATCACCCGTGGGCGAAGGGGCAATTCGAGTTCTTACCTTGAGCATGTTGTGTCCGTAAAGGGTAATTGATTTGCAGATCTGCACTTTGTCGATGCATAGTTGCCGTTGATTATACGCTATCGCAATTGCGTGCAAACCATTAACATCATCAACGTCGAATTCTCCTGTTAGTATTACAACATGCCTCTTTCCCCCGACAGCCATCGTTTCTGCGTGGCGCCCATGCTGGATTGGACGGACCGTCACGAACGCTATTTTCTAAGACTGATAAGTCGTCACGCTCGTCTCTATACTGAAATGGTAACTACCGGTGCTCTGATGCATGGCGATGTTCATCGACATCTTGCCTATGACTGTGCTGAACATCCTCTGGCATTGCAGCTTGGC
>CAISYX010000246.1 GCA_903889815.1 uncultured Gammaproteobacteria bacterium | reverse complement strand
CTTACCCAGAGGGCGTCATCGCGATTGAATGTCTTGATGCTGAAGGCGTGCAGTGCAGACGTGCGCGCTCCCGAATCCACCCTGACCTTGATGGCCGGAATGCCCAGCGTCGGCAAGGCACACCATTCCTCGCTGCCGATGATCAACTTGTTTTCAGGCGCGCTCATCAGCGTCCCGGCAGTGATTTATCAGGCCATTCGTCGAGCCGTCGAAGGCAGCGCACTCAGCAGCATCCGTGAGGGCTGCGTACAACTTTTCGCCCAGCTGCTTGCCCAGTTCCACGCCCCACTGATCAAAGGCGTTGATGTGCCAGATGACGCTTTCCACGAACACCTGGTGTTCATAGAGGGCGATCAGGCTGCCCAGTGCCGTGGCGCTCAACTGTTCCAGCAGCAGGGTGTTGCTGGGCTTGTTGCCAAGGATGCGCTTGTGGCGCGCCAGCACCTGGGCGCTGGCGGCGTCGCGGCCCTGCGCCAGCAGCTCCGCAAGCGCGTCTTCATCGCTCTTGCCCTGCATCAGCGCCTGACTCTGGCTGAAGCAGTTGGCCAGCAGGTGTGCGTGCTGATCGGCATCCTGAGGGTGCTGCGTGTGCACGATGCCGATGAAGTCAGCAGGAATGAGGTGCGTGCCCTGGTGCAGCAGCTGATGGAAGGAATGCTGACCATTGGTACCAGCACTGCCCCAGACAATTGGGCCGCTGTCGATGCGCAGGGCTTCGCCTTCCAGATCGACCGACTTGCCGAGGCTCTCCATCTCGAGTTGCTGCAGAAACGCCGGGAACAGATGCAGTGCCTGGCTGTAGGGCAGAATCGCCTGGCTGCCTGCGCCCGCAAAACTGCAGTACCACACCGCCAGCAGGCCCATGATGACAGGCATGTTGGCGTCCAGCGGGGCATCGCGAAAGTGTGTGTCCATCAGGCTGGCGCCGTGCAGCAGCTCGCGAAAGGTCTGCATGCCGCAGGCCAGGGCGATGGGCAGGCCGATCGCTGACCATAGGGAGTAACGTCCGCCCACCCAGTCCCACAGCGGGAAGATGTTCTCGGGATCGATGCCGAACGCCTGCGCCTTGGGCACATTGGCGGAGACGGCGACGAAGTGCCGGGCGATCTGTTTTTCCTCACCGCCATTCTCCAGATACCAGCGGCGGGCGAGCGCTGCGTTCTGGCGCGTCTCCAGCGTGGAAAACGTTTTCGAGGCCACGATGAAGAGAGTGCTCTGCGGATCCGCCCCTGCCAGCGCAGTGCGCATGTGGTCTGGGTCCACGTTGGACACGAACATGGTCTGCAACTGCGGAACGTGACAGTGACGCAAGGCCTCGGTCACCATCGCGGGGCCCAGATCAGAGCCCCCGATGCCGATGTTGATGACCGTCGCGATGGACTTGCCCGTGTACCCCCTCCAGTCGCCGGAATGCACCTTGGTCACGAAGGCTTCCATCTTTGCCAGAGTGGCCGCCACTGCGGCATTGTATGCAGGATCGGCCTCCGGCAAGGCGGTGCGCAGGGCGACATGCAGTACCTGGCGATTCTCGGTGTTGTTGATGCGGTCGCCCCGGTACATTGCCTTGATGGCGTCGGGCAGTCCGGTCTCGCGTGCGAGGTCCAGCAGCAGTTCGCGGGTTTCGGCCGTCAGCAGATTCTTCGAATAGTCCAGAAACAGTGCATCAGTACGCAGGCTGAAGTGTGCGAAACGCTGTGGGTCTTCGTTGAAAAGCTGGGAGATGGTAGTCCCGGCGGAGTGCAGATTCAGGTAATGCGAAGCGAGTTTTTGCCATGATCTGCTGCGGCTGGGGCTTGTCATTGCTGAGTTCTGCCTGGGTGCTGATGAAGGGTACTGAGTCGAAGCTAAGCTAGCGCATTATCCTGGGGGGTTCAATGAAAGCCCTGGCAAAAAGTCGTTGCTCGGCTGTGGAAGGATTGGTAGTATGCGCGCCCTGTACGTCCAAGACGTCATGTTTCAATGCCGTTATAGCTCAGCTGGTAGAGCAACTGACTTGTAATCAGTAGGTCCCGGGTTCGACTCCTG
>CAISYX010000245.1 GCA_903889815.1 uncultured Gammaproteobacteria bacterium | reverse complement strand
TGCGTGACGACAATGAAACTGGTAGCCAGCTGGGTATTGAGCTCGGCCATCAGAGAGTGAATTTCGTGAGCTGTGTGGCGATCGAGATTGCCCGTAGGTTCGTCCAGCAACACGCAGCGTGGCTCTGTGACCAGGGCGCGCGCGATGGCGACGCGTTGCCGTTCGCCTCCGGACAACTCGGAAGGCTTGTGCTGCAAGCGGTGGCCGAGGCCGACCCGCTCCAGAATGGCAGTCGCGCGGGCCGCGGAGCGCTTGACATCGTTGCCAGCGATCAGTAACGGCATGCAGACGTTCTCCAGCGCCGTGAATTCACCAAGCAGATGGTGAAACTGGTACACGAAGCCCAGGTTGCGATTGCGCATGCGGCCACGCTGGGCTTCGTTCAGGCTGGCCAGGTTGAGACCAGCGATCATGACCTCACCCGCGCTTGGCAGATCCAGTCCGCCAAGCAAATTGAGCAGCGTAGTCTTGCCAGAGCCCGACGCGCCGACGATCGCCACGCGTTCTCCGGCATAAACACGCAGATTCAGATCCTTGAGCACCTCCACCTGGGCAGGCCCCTGCGTATAGACCTTGGACAGATGGCGACACTCCAGCATTAGTTCGGGTTCCTGCATGTGGGGCGAAACGATCTGGGCAACTGGCGAGGGAGTGATGGAGTCACGCATGTTCATTCGTACCTCAGTACTTCGGCGGGCTGAATTCGCGTGGCACGGTAAGCAGGATAGAGTGTAGCCAGAAAACTGACGATGAGGGCGCTGACACAGGTCAGCATGACGTCTTCGGGGCGCAGTTCCGCACGAAGATAGGAAATCATGTAAACGTCCTCGGGGGAGAACGTGGCATTTAACACAGTTTCGATCCAGGCAGTGACAGCGGTCAGATTCTGCGCCAGCAACACGCCGCTCAGCGCTCCCAGAGCAGTGCCGAACACACCGACTGTAGTTCCCTGGGTCACGAAAATACTCATGATGGTGGCCCTGCTGGCCCCCATGGTGCGCAGTATCGCGATGTCGGCACTTTTGTCAGCTACCACCATCACAAGGGTGGAGACGATATTGACAGCCCCGATCACCACTATCATCAAAAGCATGAAGCCAGTCATTGCCTTTTCGAGTCGCAGCGCGTCGAAGAGGCTGGCCTGCGTCTCGCTCCAGCTGGTACTGCTCAGTCCCTGACTGAGAGACTGATCCTCCATGCCTTCAATTGCGCGGGAGGCGATCGGGCCGGCATTGAACACATCATCCACACGCAACCGCAGTCGCACGTCCTGCGCAGCGGCGCGATCGCCGAACAGTCCGCGGGCCGCCGCGAGATCAATCATCACGGTATTGTCGTTGCCATAGAAGCCGAAGTCGGCGACCCCGATAACCTTGAAACGCATGACATCGTCCAGTTCCCGATTGATCAAACTGTTAAGGGACATCAACGTCACCTCGTCATCCAGATAGATACCCAGACGGTTGGCGAGACGGATGCCCAGGATGATGCCATTCTCGGTGTTCCCCAGCGTCTCCAGCAGGGAGGTGAAACCTGGGCTCTCTACCTGCAGGACCTCACTCTCGAATCGAGAATCTACTCCACGCAGCTGCACGAACTCTGCTGCACCGTCATACCGCAGCCAGCTTTCGCCTTCCACGTAGGGCGCTGCGCCGATAACCCGGGGCTGGGCTGCGAGTGCCTGGCGCACCGGTTCCCAGGCGTCCAGACTCTGACTGGAAAACACACTGGCATGCGGAACGGCCTTGAGGGTCTCATCCCTCATGGTGCTGGTAGAGCCATTGATGACAGAGGTCACCACGATCAGCGCGAGCACGCCGATGGTAATGCCCAGCGTGGACACCACAGAGACGAAGGAGATTATCTGGCTCTTCTTGCGGGTGCGTATGTAGCGCAGACCAATGAAGAGGGATACCGGTTTAAACATGGCGCAGCAGAATCCTTTGCACGGTCTTGAAACTGACTGGAGCGACCGGCGTGCTGACTTCCGCCGCGATGACTCGCAGGGATTTGCCCTGATCGCGCAACTGCAGGATTCGTTTCAGCACCTTCTGCTCCATGGGATTTTCTATAAGACGGCCATTAGAATGGATCATGTATCCAAAGGGTCTGCTTCCGCCGAGATAGCGACCCTTGTTGCGCTGGTTCTTCTTAACATTGCGAATGCGTTCAGCCGAGCGGCGCCGCTCCAGACCGGCAAACAACCGTGCTGCAGTCAGAACGTCCAACCTGAGCGCCGGGTCTGTGGCATCACCGTCCAGTTCCAGTACGAAAAGAGCGATACCGCGATCCCGCAGGTGCTGCAAGATGGCGACTGCATCATAACAGGAGCTGAAGAGACGCTCCAAGGCGAAGACTGCCATGGCGTCGCCGGACTGCAAGCGCGAGAGCAATGCCGCCCCACCCTCCCGATGCGCAAAATCGGCATTCCAAGGCAGGGCAGATTCTACAACGCAGCCTTCAACGGTCCAGCCGCGCCGGTGACACAAGCGCAAAAGCTGCTGCTC
>CAISYX010000244.1 GCA_903889815.1 uncultured Gammaproteobacteria bacterium | reverse complement strand
GCACCCGCAAACCGACGTCCCGAATCCGAACGAAGCCGCCCTGCCGGCGGCACTCTGCTGACGAGGTGGGTGGACGGGCTGAGTCTGGCCGACCGTCTGCCGACAGGACGTCGGCAGCCGAGCCTACAGGGACGTACTTGTGGCGTGTCGGACAGACTCAGCCCGTCCACCCGCCTCTGGCAACAAAGCGTTCGCGGGCAAGTCCGCTCCTACATCGCGGCGCTGGCATGCATCCGTATGTTGATCATGCGCAACGTCGCCTTTACCGCCGCCATCACCTGATTCGAATCTACTCCCCGCGTCTTCAGTTCCCGCTCGCCATCACCCCAGGTGATGATGCATTCGGTCAGGGCACTGGTGTTGCCGCCACGGGGAATATGCACTTCGTAGTCGATCAGGTCGGGCATCTTGAACTTGCGCGTCTTGAGGATGCGCCCAATGGCATCCATGAACGCCGCGAAGCCGCCGTTGCCTGCGCCGGAGCCGCTGAATTCCTTGCCCTCGATGCTCAGGCGGATGCTCGCGGTGCTCTCTACATCCAGACCACTGTTGATGGAGCAATTGAGCAGACGGACGTAGTTGTATTCCCGGCTCTCCAGTACATCCGCAATGATGAAGGGCAAGTCGTCCACCGTGATGACTTGCTTGGAGTCGCCCAGTTCCACCACGCGCTTCAGCACCTTGCGCTGATCCTCGATGCTCAGGGTCAGGCCCAGCTCTTCCAGATTGTTCGCCAGGGAGGCCTTGCCGCTCATCTTGCCCAGTGCATAGACGCGCTTGCGGGCGAAGCGCTCAGGGCGCAGGGCGGTGATATAGAGGCCCCCCTTCTGGTCGCCATCCGCATGGATACCCGCCGTCTGGGTGAAGACATCGGCGCCGACGATGGGCGCATTCGCTGCCACCCACTTGCCCGAGAAATTCTCCACCATGCGGCTGAGCAGGCCGATGCGGGTCTCGTCGATGGACAGCTGTATGCCCATCTTGTCCTTGAGCACCACGGCCACTTCCGCTAGCGAGGCATTGCCGGCGCGCTCGCCCAGACAATTGATGGTGCAGTGAATGGTGTTGATGCCCGCACGCACCGCCGCCATGACATTGGCCGTCGCCAGCCCGTAGTCGTTATGGGGATGAAAGTCAAAAGCCAGGTCGGGGAAGCGGCTGAGCATGTCAGTCATGGCCGCGAATACTTCCTCCGGACTCATCACGCCCAGCGTGTCGGGCAGCATGAAGTCGACGATGCCCAGCGCCTGCGTGCCCTCCAGCAGGCCGAACACGTACGCCGGGCTGTCCTTGTAGCCGTTGGACCAGTCTTCCAGATACATGTTCACGCGCAGGCCGCGCTCATGGGCATAGGCAACGGTGCGGCGGATGTCTTCGATGTGCTCGGGCAAGGTGCGGCCCAGTTGCTCACGGCAGTGCTTCTCGCTGCCCTTGGCCAGCAGGTTGATGACGCGACCGCCGGCGCTGACCACCCAGTCCACGCTCAGACGGTGATCCACGAAACCCAGCACCTCCACCTTGTCCAGATAGCCTTCCTTCGCGGCCCAGGCATTGATGTCCACCACGGCCTGACGTTCGCCGTCGGACACCCGTGCCGAGGCCACTTCGATGCGATCCACCTTGAGCGACTGCAGCAGCGCCCGCGCAATATTCAGCTTTTCCTTGGCGGCAAATGAAACACCCTGCGTCTGCTCGCCGTCGCGCAGCGTGGTGTCCAGCAGGCGGACGTGGCGTACCTGGGAATCAAGGGGAGAATGCATGCTCATTGGGTGTGGCTCATCCGCCATGGCGGCTTGAAAAAGTAGCGGCTTGAAAAGGACTGACGTGGAAACGCCGCTGATTCTAGCAACTAAACACTCCGCCAGAAACCGCGAATTGCGTGGCCTTGCGGCCAGTCACTTCCCATCAGCTGCGGAAACGTCGACAATGGCCTTATGTCTTTAGCCCCGGAGTCGATGTAACCAGCATGAACACACTGCGCCCAGTTTTCCAGCCCCTGCGCATCGCGCTGACTGCCACTGTGCTGGCACTGACCGGATTGTCAGGGACGGTTGCTGCTCAGGATGTCACGTCCGAGCGCCTCTGGCTGCCCGCCAGCGCCAGCAATCTGCGCCCGTTCCTGGTCATGGCTGTCAACAAGGTGAAGGAAGATCCAGCCTGTGCGGAAGTGTTGTACGCCCGCCTGAACGAATACCGGACCATCTACGAAGAGCCCACGTTCACCATCCTCTGCCAGAAAGACCCAAAGACCACCTTCAACCGCGTCGTCAAGATCACCGAGGTGGACCCGGAGTATTTCGCCAAGCTGCAGGCCAGTGCCGATGCAGCGAGCCAGGCGCAGGGCCTGAGCCAGGAGATAGAAGCCCTGCGGCGTCAGCTGCTGTCGCCCTCAGGTGCTCAGGGCAGTGCTCCAACTGACGAGCTCCCTGCCGCCGACCTCTGATCCGTCTCGTCATTCATAACCCCGGCGTATCCGGGTATACTCCCTGCACTTTCAAGGCAGGAACTACCAGGGGTAGAACTATGACAATAAGGGTATGTGTTCCGAGGGAAATCCGCGCAGGCGAACAGCGCGTGGCATTGGTCCCTGATGTAGTGAAGAAATTGAGCGCCATGGGCGTGAGTGTCAGCCTCCAGACCGGGGCCGGCGAGCTGGCTGGACACGGCGACAGCGACTACGCCGCCGACATCCTCAGCGATGAAAACGCCTTCTACAGCAGTGCCGACATCCTCCTCACCGTAAACCCCCTCCAGGATGCCCAGATCGAGAAACTCAAGGATGGCTCCATCCTGATCGGCTACCTGAACCCCTGGTCTGACCTCGGCCGCTTCAAGCGGCTGCAGGAGAAGAACATCAGCGCCTTCTCAATGGAAATGATCCCGCGCATCTCCCGCGCGCAGGCCATGGATGCGCTGTCTTCCCAGGCTTCCATCGCCGGCTACAAGGCCGTGCTGATCGCCAGCACGATGCTTGGCAAGTTCTTCCCCATGCTGACCACGGCAGCGGGCACGGTGCGGCCCTCCAAGGTGCTGATCATCGGCGCCGGCGTGGCCGGCCTGCAGGCCATCGCCACAGCGCGCCGTCTGGGTGCCATCGTCGAAGGCTATGACGTGCGCGCTGCCGTGAAAGACCAGGTGGAATCCCTGGGCGCGAAATTCGTCGACATCGATATCAAGGCCGAAGGCAGCGGCGGCTATGCCCGCGAACTGACGGCCGAAGAGAAGGCCATGCAGCAGGCCATCCTCGCCAAGCACGTGGCGGCGGCGGATGTGCTGATCACCACGGCCGCCATCCCAGGACGCCCCTCGCCGAAGATCATCAGCCGCGAGATGGTGGAAGGCATGAAGGGCGGCTCCGTGATCGTGGACCTCGCGGCAGAAGGCGGCGGCAACTGTGAACTGACCCAGCCCGGCGAGACCATCCTGCACAACCGCGTGAAGATCTACGGCCCCATCAACGTGCCCAGCACGGTGAGCGGCCATGCCAGCGAACTGTATGCCAAGAACCTGCTCAACCTGCTGGGCCTGTTGATCAAGGACGGCACAATACACATCGATCTGGACGACCAGATCCTCAAGGACAGTCTGATCACCCACGGCGGCGCCATCGTCAATGCGGGCATCAGAGACAAAGTGGAAGGGGGTGCAAAATGATTGAAGGTCTCGCAGCGCTGTACATATTCATGCTGGCCGGGTTCACCGGCTACGAAATCATCAGCAAGGTGCCGGTGATTCTGCACACGCCCCTCATGTCGGGATCCAACTTCGTGCACGGCATCGTGCTGGTCGGCGCGATGATCGCGCTGGGCATCGCCGAGAACCCCACGCAGCAGGCCATCGGCTTTGTCGCCGTGCTGCTGGCCGCCGGCAACGCGGTGGGTGGCTATGTGGTGACGGAACGCATGCTGGAGATGTTCAAGTCCAGCAACAAGAAAGACGCCGGGGAGAAGAAATAAATGAGCATTCTCATACAAGCCAGTTATTTCCTCGCGGCCGTGCTGTTCATTCTCGGCCTGAAACAGATGAGCTCGCCCGTCACTGCACGGCGCGGCATTCAGTGGGCAGGCGCCGGCATGGTGCTGGCCACGCTGGTCACCTTCCTGGCGCCTGAGCTCAGTGACAACCCACAGGCCGTGACCAACTACGTGCTGATCATCATCGCTATCGCCATCGGCGGGGGCTATGCCTGGGTCACCGGCAAGAAAGTCGCCATGACCGACATGCCGCAGATGATTGCCATGTACAACGGCATGGGCGGCGGCGCGGCGGCCACCATTGCGGCCGTGGAACTGCTCAAGGCGCAGGGCGAAGTGGCAAGTGGTGCGCCGGGCGACGACCGCCTCAACGCACTGGGCCTGGAGGCGCTGAACACCCATCCTGAAACCATCGCGCAAGCCATGGGCACGGACGTTGCGATCCTGGCCATCATCGGCGCCATCATCGGCACCATCGCCTTCAGCGGCAGCATCATCGCCTGGGCCAAGCTGGACGGACGCCTGAACAGCAACAAGCTGCTGCCCCAGCAGCAACAGGTCAACCTGGTGCTGGCCGTGATTCTGGTGCTCGTCGCCATTTCCGTGTTCAGCACCGACGCGCTGACCCCCATCGTCGTGTTCTTCCTGCTGGCCCTGGTCCTGGGAGTGTTCATCACCGTGCCGGTGGGCGGCGCCGACATGCCGGTGATCATCTCCCTGTTCAACGCCCTGACGGGCCTGGCCGTGGGCTTCGAAGGCTACGTGCTGGGCAATGCCGCGATGATCATCGCCGGCACCGTGGTGGGTTCGGCGGGCAGCCTGCTGACCCACCTGATGGCTAAGGCCATGAACCGCTCGGTGGCCAACGTCTTCTTCAGCGGCTTCGGCACCACCACGACAACGACCGCTGAGGCGGGCGAGGCGGGCGGCTCCATGAAGGAAATCCAGGCCCAGGACGTGGGCATCATGATGGCCTACGCCAGCCAGGTGGTGGTGATCCCCGGCTACGGCATGGCCGTGGCTCAGGCACAGCACAAGGTGTGGGAACTGACCCAGCTGCTGACCGAGAAAGGCGTGAAGGTGAAGTTCGCGATTCACCCGGTGGCGGGCCGCATGCCCGGCCACATGAACGTGCTGCTGGCCGAAGCCGGCGTACCCTATGACCTGATCTACGACATGGAAGACATCAACGCCGACTTCGCCAACACCACGGTCACTCTGGTGATCGGCGCGAACGACGTGGTGAACCCGGCCGCCAAGAACGACCCGAACAGCCCGCTGTTCGGCATGCCGATTCTCAATGCCGAGCTGTCTGACAACGTCATCGTGATCAAGCGCGGACGCGGCACGGGCTTCTCCGGCGTGGAGAATCCGCTGTTCCTGCTGGACAACACCCGTATGCTGTTTGGCGATGGACAGAAAGCCGTTGCCGAGCTCATTCAGGCCGTGAAGGAACTGTGAGCACGCCACAATCCTCCTCAGACGCCGACACCGCCGCTGGCAGCCCTGCCAGCCCGGTGCCGGACGCCCTGCTCCCATCGGCGGGCCTGTGGCGCCGGCTTGCAGCGCTGCTTTACGACGCGTTCCTGGTGTTTTCCATCTGGATGGTCATGGGGTTTGTCCTGCAGTTCATCGTGGGACCGGACACCAGCCAGCTGGTGGATGGCCGCGTGCAGACCGATCCGGTGCTGGATGTGATCGTCTTCATCGCGGAAGTGGGCTCTGCAGCGGGCTTCTATATCTGGTTCTGGATGCGGACGGGCCAGACGCTCGGCATGATCGCGTGGCGCATCAAGGCGGTCAGCCGCACTGGCGGGCTGATGTCGCTGCAGCAGGGTGTGTTGCGCTGGGTATTGGCCTGGCCGGCGTTCTTCGCGCTGGGCGCGGGTTATCTTTGGCGCTATATCGATGCGAACGGGGATGCGCTGCATGACAAATACTCCGGCACCCGCGTGGTGCTGCTCCCCAAGGGCTCGCGCCCGTTCTGAATGTGGGAGCGGGCTTGCCCGCGAATCCTCTTTGGAAAACTCCCACCCCTTTTGATTGCTGATTCTGCCCGGCCCCCGCTCCCCGCCTTGCCGTTCTGCGGCTGACCTGCGCCGCTCCGCGGTTCCCTTTCTCCGAAAAATGCCTAAGGTCATTTTTCTG
>CAISYX010000243.1 GCA_903889815.1 uncultured Gammaproteobacteria bacterium | reverse complement strand
TTTGTACTGTCCTACGCCCCCTCACTGCCAAAGTGATGAGATAATGTTTGTTCATTCGGGACAGTAATACATCAGCTTGTCTCGGATCTCGATGAAACTCTTCTGGTCGAGCAACTTGGTAAGGATATCAGCCAACTGATTCTTCGTGTCCACGTGAACGCAAGTGATGAGTCCGGACTCCCTGAGGACCCGGACCCATGCTTGTCGCAGGTCTATGTGGCGCATTCGGGAGCGGCCGCTCGAGCCCGTAGATCTGCTGAATGCAATTGCAGTGGCATTGTCGACCTGAACAATTGCTGGACGTGGGAAAACCAGTCCAGCCTCGTCCACGACGTAACTGAGTGCCAGCAAATCATTGGCAAATAAAGCAAGCGCATATGTTTCCGACTCGGCGCTGCTTGTCGTCGCATGTTCCGATGCGATTGCCGGGTGTGCGGTCACTGGCCCTGCATCCGACCTGAAGCCAGCTGGAAGTCCCGAAAACCCCAGCGCAACTGTGGTAACGCGAGCTGAGAAGAGCATCGGCGCCTCTCCTTGCTTAGCTAGACCCCCCATTTGACTTCGCCGCTTGTTGATAGGCTCGGCGTTACCCCCAAGATCGCTGTCGCAGAAGAATTCCCATTCCTTACTGCCCCTCAGCGGTTGCCGAATGCCGAGACGCACGGTCGTGACATAGTACCTAACGAGGTTGACAACTGCATCGTAGGCCCCTTGATTCGGAGCAGCCTGGTACTGTGCAATTCGATTGTAAGCCAGGATGCCATCCGGACGGTGGTTTGCCAGCCAGCCACACATGCCGAGACCGGTGCGAAACCATACTTTCTTGGTTGCACTGAGTTCCTTCATGTCGGTTATGCCTTTGGCCATGGGCACATACATGGGTTTGCAGCCCTCCATGGCTAGGATGACTTGCATGTTCTGGATGTACGTGCTCATGAGGATCCAAGTGTAGTGCTCGCACTGATGGACCTGCATGCCTACATGGTCGATCGTGATTCCGGTAAGCAGCCACGTGGTCCCGTTGGTGTCGAAGCGCTTTTCAAGATGAACGTAGAACTCGAGTTGATCCTTTTTACGCCCTGTCAACCAGATATCGTCGACCCACAGGACGAGGATAAGTGGTCCAAAATCGGCAGTTGCCCGGCGTGTGAACATACTGCGCTCGTTGCACCCCCGCACTAGGCCACCTCCGCCTTCTGAGACCGGCTTAGTCACCCATTCCACGAACGTGTTCTGCCATCGTATCGGTGCAGATCGTGATCCGTAGAGCGGCTTGAACTGCTGGTAATATCTCCAGCGGTGGTCAATGGGGCTTCGCACCTTCAGATATCGATCTCGACCGTCGTCAAATTCGAATGATTGCAAGAACGCTTGCTTGATGTCCGTTGATGATGCTTCGATCCAGTGCTCAGGGTTGACTCCATCGTACCGTCCTGCCTGAAGTATGGCAATACGAAGCGCGGCCCGACCTGCTACTGCTGCGTAGTAGTCGAAACCTTCACCGTCAGTCATGGCGGTGTTCTCCGTGTTGCCGAGTTGAACGCATCGAGCCTTGATAAGTCCGCCTTGCTTCTTGTCCAACAGTGGGTTGCATTTTGAAGCTTCGCGAAGTGCGATTTCGTACTTCGGCGTTCCAGGTTCGAGTTCTTCCATCACACCTCGAGTGGCGATGCCGTACATCTCCTTATCGAACGCCTCCGTAGCAGCTTCCAATTTATCGGGACCTCCTGCTATGAATTGTTTCCAGCTCAGGTTCTTCTGCGCCATAATGTCCTCGATCGATCGCTCGTGTGGCTCCTCGTCTTCGCCCGGCTCCTCTACTTGAATAGTGGATTGAACCGCCAGGACACACACGGAGTGCAGGACTGCAGCATCTGCTGGAGAAATCGCCCCCGACGCTGCAGTTGGCACGATTTCAATCCGTATTCGGCCGCATTTGAGGTCGTAGTCCAAATCGCACCTGCGGTAAGGTGCAATCTGGCCATCGGAGTTCTGGAACCGCATTTTCAATGCCGCTGCAACCGAAGAATCGATGATCGCATTGCAACGCTGCTGAATGTACCCTGTGCTGCTCCGCTTGCTGCCGACTCGAATGATGCATGCGTCGTCCGCCGAGGTCAACAGGTCGATTGTCGCAGCCTGCAGCTTGGCGCCTGAAGTGGCCTTGCTGACAGGAGGAGCTGGTGATTGCGACAGCTCGA
>CAISYX010000242.1 GCA_903889815.1 uncultured Gammaproteobacteria bacterium | reverse complement strand
TGGCGCCTTCGAACCAGCGTGCCTCGGCCTTGCTGAAATCACTGTAGTGCAGTCTTTCCCAGGGCTCGATCCAGTCAATGAACGTATTGGCCTGCTCCGTCCAGAAAGCTTCAGGGGAGTGGATCGAATCATGGTAAAGGCGCTGATAGCTTTCTTTGTTGAGCAGGCTGCCGGCAGCAAGTTCATCGGAAACCGGGAGGAGGCGTTCTTCGGACATCGGCTGGATCCTTGTGAGTAGCGAAGGCCGTCGGGCAGGGCGTATGCCAGCGACAGGCAATGGACTGGGAGTGGTCGCGAGGACCGTAAATTGCCTCGTGTTTTAGCAGGTTTTCCCAGGGGAGTAAATTCAGGCGCTGTCGGTGAGCAGCAGTCCCTGCGCAAGAGCGCGGATCAAAGCAATGGCAGTGTTACAAGCAGATTGTCGATCAGGCGTGTCTTTCCCATCCACGCGGCTGCCAGGATGACCAGTGCGCGGTCCTGTGGTGACGCTGGCTCCAGTGTCGCTGCGTGACAGACGCTGAAGTAATCCAACCGGAAGCCAGCCGCTGCGAGCTGCAGGGCCGCCTGAGCTTCCACGCCGGCAATCGAGTCACCTTGCTGCAGACTGCTGCCAGCCTGCAGCAGCGACTGGTAAAGAGCCACCGCGCGTACTTTCTCCTGCGCACTGAGATAGCCGTTGCGAGAACTCAATGCCAGGCCGGTGTGTTCCCGCTGAGTGGCAACGCCCACGAGGGTAATCGGCATACACAGATCAGCCACCATGTGACTGATCACCTGAAACTGCTGATAGTCCTTCAGCCCGAACAGCGCGGTTTGCGGCTGTACCATGTTGAACAGTTTGCTGACCACGGTGGCTACGCCATCGAAATGGCCGGGTCGGCTCGCCCCGCAATGGCGCTCGGACACGCCGGGCACTGAGACAATCGTCTGCGCCTCCAGTCCCTGGGGGTACATCTCGCTGGCGGTGGGGGTAAAGAGAACATCGCAGCGCGCGGCGCGCAGCTGCACCATATCCGCGTCGAGCGTGCGTGGGTATGAGTCCAGATCCTCATTTCTGCCAAACTGCAGCGGATTCACGAAAATGCTGCAGACCACCACGTCGCCGTGCTGGCGCGCGTCTTCCACCAGCCGAATATGGCCAGCGTGCAGATTTCCCATGGTGGGAACGAAAGCGAGGCGTCGTCCTTGCGCGCGCTGAGCATCCAGCACGGCCCGCAGTTCCTTGATGAGGGTGATTTGTTGCATTGCAGCCTGACCTCAGTCGAAACAATGTTCAGGGGCGGGGAACTGCTGGCTCTTCACCGCTGCGACATAGTCCTGCAGTGCCCCGCGAATGCCGGCATTTGAATCCCTGAGGAAATTCTTCACGAACTTCGGCGTGATTGGCGATATGCCCAGAACGTCATGCAGCACCATGACCTGGCCGTCGGTAGCCGGGCCGGCACCGATGCCGATGACAGGAATCTCCAGTGCTTCACTGATTGTGCGGGCGAGTGTCTGTGGTACGCATTCCAGCAACAGGATGCTCGCACCGGCCTCCTCCAGAAGACGGGCTTCGGTCAGCATGCTTTCTGCCTGCCGGGGATCGCGTCCCTGCACGTGATAGCCACCGATGCGATTGATGGACTGTGGTGTCAGCCCCATATGGGCGCATACAGGAATGCCCCGCTCGGCAAGAAGATTGGTCGAATGCGCAATCCAGGCACCGCCTTCCAGTTTGATCATCTGCGCTCCGGCGCGCATCAGCCGTGCGGCGTTCTCCAGCGTCTGCGTCTCAGAGGCGTAGCTCATGAAGGGCATGTCGCCGATCAGGAAGGACCCGCGATTGCCGCGTTTCACGCAGCTGATGTGGTAGATCATGTCTTCCATGGTAACGGGCAAGGTACTGTCGTGCCCCTGCAGGACCATGCCCAGCGAATCGCCGATCAAGATCACATCCACGCCAGCCTCACTCAGGAGCTGGCCGAAACAGGCGTCATAGGCAGTCAGGCAGGTGAACTTCTCTTGCCGCTTCTTCATTTTCTGCAGCGTGCTGAGAGTGACGGTGGGGCGGCTTGAGGATGTGCCGCCAGCGGATTGTGTGCTCATAGGGAATCCGGGCCTTGCGTGGCGCTTACAGGAGACTGGGGTGTGGATTGAAGTAGTGGGTCCCGCTGGTGCTCGTGAGGATGTGCTCCACGAGTTGCTGATAATCCTCGTCATTGCTGACCAGGTCAATCTCGGCACAATTCACGATCAGCAGTGGGCTGCGGTCGTAATAGTGAAAAAAGTGAGTGTAGGCCTCGTTGAGCTTTTCCAGATAGTCGCGCTGGATCTGCTGTTCTGCTGGAATCCCGCGCTTCTGGATACGCTGCAGCAGCACACCGGCCGGTGCCTGCAGGTAAATGACGAGATCCGGCTGTGGAGCGTCAATGGTGAGGTGCTGGTAGACCTGCTGGTACAGCGCAAACTCGTCGTCATCCAGATTCTGGCGGGCGAAAAGGGCGTCCTTGTCGATCAGAAAGTCAGCCACCCGGACGGTCTCGAAGAGATCACTCTGGCGCAGCTCCTGCATCTGTCGAGCACGCTGGAACAGGAAAAACAGTTGGGTAGCCAGCGCATTGCGCTGGGGATCATGGTAGAAACGTGCCAGGAAGGGGTTCTCCTCTGGCAGCTCCAGCAACATTTCACAGTGGAATGTGTCGGCAAGGCGTCTGACCAGGCTGGTTTTGCCCACCCCGACAGGTCCCTCGACGGCGATAAATCCGGGGGGCTTTCTGATGGCGGGTTGCCCGGGTCTGATGTGATCTCTCACGCGGCGGTTCCTGAGTCTCCGGCCGGATGGCGAGTGGGCTTGCGACGACGTCGGCGTTTCGCGCCACCGGCCTTGCCCAGCGCTTCCAGCATTTGTTCCTGCAGGTTTTTATCACTGATCTGAAAATCGGTCCACCATTGCCCAAGGCCGTTCAATGACTCACCGCTTTCTTCTCGCAGCAGGAGGAAGTCGTAACCAGCGCGAAAGCGAGGATGTTGATACACAGTTTCCACATTGCGGCGGCTGCGTTGTTCAAGTCGCAACTGCAGCTCCCAGATCTCGCGCGTGGCAATTGAAAAGCGTTTGGGAATTGAGGTGATCTGGAGCTGTCGCCCTATTACGCGATTGGCGGCCTCTTGCTGATCAGTCAGTGTCACTGCCTCGCCGTTCAGCATGCGTTGCAATTCCTGCTGCAAAGGCGCCCACAGCAGCGCCGCAAACAGGAAGGCAGGGGTGACGGTCTTGCCTTCGGCAAGTCGGGAATCTGTGTTGCGCATGGCGAGCACCAGCAACTTGCTGCCCGGGCTCTCCGGGTCGCGCGTGGCGTTCATTGTGCTTTTGAAGAGTACAGTGCCTATCTTGAACTGGCGCAGAAGGGCGAAGGTTTCCTCAGCATGACCGCCCGTCAGCATTTTCAGCGTTTCATCGAAAAGACGCGCTGGCGAAATCGACTCCAGAAGTGAGGCGAGTTCGTCGAGCGGGGCGCGTGTTCCCGGTTCTATAATGAAATCCAGTTTTGCGGCAAAACGAATGGCACGCAGCATGCGCACAGGGTCTTCGCGATAGCGGGTAGCCGGATCACCGATCATGCGCAGCACGTGGTTGTCGATATCCTCAAGGCCATTGGCGAAATCCAGCACGCGGAAGCCATCCGTCGTGTAGTACAAGGCATTGGCGGTGAAGTCGCGCCGCAAGGCGTCGTCGTTGATGTTGCCCCACACATTGTCACGCAGAATCATGCCGGAACTGGAATGCGCAGAATCCAGACCTTTGATGCTGCGGTTGGAGGCATCGTCCTCGAATTCGTTTTCAGGTGCGTGATGGGCGCGAAATGTCGTTACTTCAATGATTTCGCGGCCATAACGAAGGTGAATGATCTTGAAGCGTCTGCCGATGATCATGGCATTGCGAAACAACTGTTTGATTTCCTCCGGCGTAGCATCGGTGGAAATGTCAAAATCCTTGGGGGTGTCTCCCAGCAGCAAGTCACGAACGCCTCCTCCAACCAGAAAGGCGTGGTAGCCGCACTCATTCAATCGGTAAAGAACTTTCAGCGCATTCGGTGAGATATCCTTGCGGGAAATACAGTGCTCTTCGCGTTCAATGAGCGTGGCCCGCGACAGGTCGAGATCCTCAAGTCGGGCCCTGCCTGGTGAGCGGGCAGCAGGGCGCTCGGCCTCACGAGGCTGCCGCTGCACCGCGGTCGATGGGGCGGATTGAGATATTTCCGGAGCTGCTGGCGTGGTGCGTTTGCCGAAAAGAACTCTGGTTAACTTTCGTAGCATCTGATTTTCAGGATCCATTGACCGGGCTGTTCAGCATCGGGAGGCGTTGGCATCGCATGGAGAAGCAATGCAGCTGACACGCAGGCAAATAAGCGAATGGAGCCGGATAATACACCGATTGGAGGAAAATTAGCAGGAGGAAATGCTCTGGGGGGCGAGTACAGCCCCCCCGCAAGGAAGGTAATTTAGTTTTGTTATTTTTATTGTACTAATGAGGC
>CAISYX010000241.1 GCA_903889815.1 uncultured Gammaproteobacteria bacterium | reverse complement strand
ATGCCACCGCATAGTGGCGCGGCCCCGTATCATTGGTAATGAGCAGATTGCAGCGCTTGATGAGCGGCTTCAGCTGTGCCAGATCCACCCGCTGGTGCGCGGTGTTGATGATGCGGGCAGTGCTGGCAGCCACGATGCGCTCGGCGATGCCCTCCTCGCCCGGGCCTACCAGCAGCAGAATCCTGCAGTCCAGCGCGCTCTGCAGCAGCTCTGCCAGGCGCGCGAAGTATTCCGGCGGCCAGCACTTGGAGGACCCGAAACTGGCGCCGGGGTTCAGCCCCACCACCATGTCATCATCTGCCACGCCCCATTCCCGCAGACGCGCCAGCCCGGCTGCCTCGTTTGGTGCCGACAGGTACAGGCGGCTGCGTGGGCGGGCCGGCACCTCCAGGCCCAGATAGCGGCACAGCTCCAGGTAATACTCCTGCATTGGCAGCGGCCGGAACGTGTTGCCCTCTTGCTGGGGTTCAGGACCACCCGCCAGAAAGAAACGGCGCAGATTGCGTCGGTAGCCATACACCTGCGGCACGCCGGCAAACTTGAAACTGAGAAAGGAGTGGGTGGTATTGGTCAGCAGCAGGCCCATGTCGGGTTTGAGGGGAGCGAGATCAGTGCGCAGCTGCCGCAGGCCTTTGAGGTCCTTGTCGCGGCAGTCCACGATGTGATCGAACCAGGGGCTGTCCTGCAGAATGCCCCGCGCATAGGGGCGGACGCAGGCGGTAATGACGGCCTGGGGGAAATTCGCGCGCAGGCACTCGAACACCGGCGTCGCCATGACGATGTCGCCGACCCAGTTGGGGCAGCGCACCACCAGGCTCTTCGCCGATTGCAGGGCAGGCAGCATGATTGTCGGCGTGACCTGTTACGGCTCAGCTCTGATCCAGGGTGTAGGCGACGGCTTCCTTCTTCTTGCCGGCCGCCATCTGCGCCCGTTCTTCCTTGATGTAGTCGGAACGCACGCCCATCACATTGGAGTAGCGGATGGTGTAATGGATCAGGTCGCGGGCCATGAGTTCCTCAGACAGGTCGCGGTCATAGGCCACCAGATCGTCCCGTTCCCGCAGCCAGGTCTCCTTGTCCATGGCCTCCACCTTGTCCACCAGATTGCGGTAGATCGGCGCGCACTCCCAGTCGGTCTCGGCGTTCACGTACCAGTTGCAGAGCTTCGCCAGCTTGTCGAGGAACAGGTCATGCTCCTCGCCGAAGTTCAGGCAGGAACCGTCGAAGTAATTGCCCTTGCCAGCCATTTTGGACTCATCGATCAGGGGCTTGGCGATCTCGTAACCCGCGGTGCCCTTGAACGGGAAGAACAGCGCCCAACGGAAGCGACCCATCTTCACTTTGGCACACAACTGCAGGGTTTCCATGATCTCTTCGCGCCCTTCATAGGGGAGTCCGAACATGACGAAGGCAGAACTGTGCAGATCGTAGGCATGGGCGGCTTCGAAGGAGCGCTCAATCTGCTCGTTCTTCATGTAGCGGTGCAGCACTTCCCGGCGCACGCGGGGCGAGCCACTCTCCAGACCAAACTTGACGATGATGCAGCCAGCGTCCTTCAGGGCCTTGGCAGCCACTTCCTCGAAACAGTTCACGTGGCCATTCACCACGAAGGGGATGCCCACATTGTGGCGCTTGTAGGCCTCGCAGAACTCGATGACATACTGAGTATTGAGGGTGAACAGGTCGTCGTCGAAGATGAAAGTGTTGATCTCGGGGTTTTCGCGCACCAGTTTCTTGAGGTCTTCCATCATCACGTCGATGGGGAAATGGCGCAGGAAGTCCTTCACATTGCGGGCGGCACCGTCTTCGATGTACTGGTCGACGATCTCGATATTGAAACAGTAGGTACATTTGTACGGACAGCCGCGGGAGGTCAGGATGCCCATCCACCCACGGGTTTCCTTCATGACCGCCTTCATGTCGAAGACGTTGTAGTCCAGCGGCGGCAGCTTGGCCAGGTCGGGGAACGGCGCCACCTTGTTGACCACGGGCACGCCATCGATCCAGGAGCGGAAGTTCGCCAGCGTGTGCGGACGCTCGCCCTTTTCCAGTGCGTTCATCAATTCCAGCAGCGCCCAGTCGCCTTCGCCGACACAGGTGTAATCGAACAACCGGGACTTGTGCACTTCATCCGGCACCATCGTCACATGCACGCCGCCTATGACCTGCACCATGTCGGGCATGGCGTCACGAATGGCCTTGCTCTTCTCCACCACCCAGTCGTACTGCTGGGACATGACAGAAAACCCCACCAGCCCGGGCCCTGTCTCGCGAATGTAGGCGATGATCTCGTCGCTGCTCGGCACAGGCCTGTACTTTTCGGACACATGCATCAAATCCAGCACATGGCCATTGGCATGCAGCACGCCCGCGAGGGAGGCGATGCCGTGGTTAGTGCCCAGAGGAGCGTCGATCTGCGGATAAATCATCAGTATTTTCATAAAGTTGCCTGATCACTCTGCGTCGATGGAAGTAGCAGTTGGATGGAGCCTGAGATGCCGGAAGAATAGTGACTCTCCAGAAACTTGTCTATCTCGCCTGCGCCCCTCTGATGTTGCAAGTTGTTGCAATTGGAACATGACTAGTGCGATTCTGAGCCGCCTCGGTTATCGACGGGATACTCCGCCAGCGACAACCAGACACGCACTGCCGCGTTCAGTGCCTGTGTACCGCGGCGTAGCAATGCTTCAGGTTTTCACACAAATCCAACTTCGCGATTATCGGAATAGCAGGAGAACACCCATGTCGACGCGTTTCTGTCTTTCTCCAGCTCAGCGCCTTGGCGCGCTGCTCCTGATTCTGCTGGCCCCCTTCGTACAGGTCCACGCGCAAACTGTGCCCACTTTCAACAGCAGCACCGGCGTGCTGCTGTTGCCTGTTGTGGACGTGCCCGGCACCGGCGTGGTCAATGCCAGCCTGGGCCTGAGCAACCAGAATCCTGTCCAGTTCACACTGCAGAGTGCTTCCGTGTATGCGACACCGCCGGCGGTCGACAACACCGCCGCTCGGGTCGTCAATGGCAGTACGCTCTACATTCCGCGGGTGCAGGTCGGGAACGAGCTTTACGAATTGAACATGGGCCTGGTGAGCAGCAGCCCGATCATCTTCGGCAATCTGCAAGTCGTCAGCGCGAGACCGGCGGCGACGCCTGCACCTACTCCTGCACCTACGCCAGCGCCAGCGCCAACGCCGAACCCGCTGCAGGCGAGCATCGCAAGGGGACAGACGCAGTACGCCGCACAATGCGCAGCTTGCCACGGCGGCAACGGCACTGGCGGCCAGAGCGGCAATAGCGTGACGGCCAGCAGCTTCACCACCTTCGCCACTCTGCGCACCAAGATCAACAACACCATGCCACCGGGCAATCCCAGTGCCTGTGCCGATATCGGCGGTGGCACATGCGCTACCGATGTGGCCAACTACATCATCAACGTGCTGAGGTAGGGACACCATGCCGGGGCGAAGCGTGGTGCAGGGACTGCTGGGACTGGTGATGGCGGCTGCCATGCCGATCGCGTCTGCGCAGGAGTTGCTGTACGACTACGAGCGTGAAGCATTCGACAGCCCCGAAGGCTGGGCCATGGCGCACACGGTAGCGGCCAGCCTGAATCTGGGCACTGGAGCGGCGCGCCGGCTGGCGGCCGGCGAGTGGCACATTTCCGCCGAGATGAGCTCGATTCCGCATCTGAGCCGCGAAGACCAGCGCGTCGGCTTCGGCGGCTACAAGCTGGAAGACATGAACAAGTCGCCTGTGTTCGGCCGTGGCCGGCTCCACATCGGCCTGCCGGCAGCAATCTCTGCCGAATTGTCCTGGACGCCACCATTGGAAATCAATGGCGGGAGGCCGGAGCACCTCTTCGGACTGGCTCTGGAGCGCGCGCTCTGGCAGGGCGAGGCCTGGTCACTGGGGGCGCGCGTTTTCGCGGTTCGCGGCGACGCCTCGGGCGATACCACATGCAGCCGCAGTGTCGCCTCCCAGGCACCGGGCACCGCCGGAAATCCCTTTGGTTGCCGCGCCCCCTCCGATGACACACTGCGCCTGGACCACGAAGGGGTGGAACTGGTGGCTTCGCGCTCATTCGGGGATGGCCGCTGGCAGCCCTTTGTGGCCCTCGCGTCCACGCGCATGAGTCCGTACGTCGAGATCAAGGCGCTGGTCTTCGATTCCCTGGATCTGTCGGAACTCGAGAGCAGTGGCACCGTGCAGACCCTGTCTGCAGGCACCCTGCTCGACTTGACCCCCGCGTGGCAGCTGTCGATGGCACTTTCGTGGACACCGCTGGAGGTGCGTCGCCCGCCCCAGTACAACAGCCGCAGTCATGATTTCTGGAGCGTCCGCCTTGGCCTGGCCTGGAAGCGCTGAGCCGGCTCCTGCCAGTGGTGCACGCCCCTGCCGCACGGCTACAATACGCGCCCTCGAGACATAGCCCCATCCAGGAGCAAGCAGGCGTGCAGGAAATCGTACTGATCAACATCACCGGGCCCGACCGTCCCGGCCTTACCGCTGCCATTACTGGCATTCTCTCCCGCGCCGATGTGCAGATCCTCGACATTGGCCAGGCCGTGATTCACGACACGCTGTCCTTTGGCATTCTCGTGCAGATGACCAGGGGAGAAGACAAGACTGATGTGCTGAAAGATGTGCTGTTCCGCGCCTCGGAGCTGGACCAGCAGGTCAAGTTCACACCTATCGCTGCGGAGGACTACGCACAGTGGGTCAGCGGACAAGGCAAGGCACGCCACATCGTCACCCTGCTGGCCCGCCGCGTGACCGCCGAACATATCGCCCGCGTCAGCACCATCACAGCCCGCCACGGCCTGAACATCGATCACATTGACCGCTTGTCCGGACGCATTCCCGAAGGGCTGCCGGCTGACAAGGGCAAGGGCTGCATTGAATTCTCAGTCCGCGGCGAGCCCGTCGATCCCGAGCAGCTGCGGGCCGAGTTTCTGGCGATTTCCCAGGAACTCAACGTCGACATCGCGTTCCAGCAGGACAACATTTTCCGGCGCAACCGCCGCCTGGTGGTGTTCGACATGGACTCCACGCTGATCGACGCCGAGGTGATCGACGAGCTGGCCAAAGCGGCCGGCGTGGGCGAGCAGGTGGCAGCGATCACCGATCGCGCCATGCGCGGTGAACTGGATTTTCAGGCCAGTTTTCGCGAACGCGTGGCGCTGCTCAGGGGATTGCCCGAGGCGACTCT
>CAISYX010000240.1 GCA_903889815.1 uncultured Gammaproteobacteria bacterium | reverse complement strand
TGACATTGCCTTTGAAGAAGCGTTTGAAACCAGCTAAGGAATCTTTGCCGGCTTGGTAGTTGGGCGCTAGCAAATACGCTGTACACAAGCGAAAATATCAAGACTGACCTGCGCACATTGTTTGAAGAAGACCGCCTTGTCGAGCGCGTCCGGTTTCAGAATATTGAGATGCACATTGCCATCGCCGATATGGCCGAACCAGATGATTTCAAAGTCGGGATACTGGCGCTGCACAATGTCGTCCACTTCACGCAGGAACGCAGGCACCTTCGACACCTTTACGGAAATGTCATTCTTGTAGGGTGTAAAATGGGAAATGGTTTCGGATATATCTTCGCGCAGTCGCCACAGATCACGTGCCTGTGAGGAGCTCTGACTGATGGTGCCGTCCAGCGCCCAGCCCTGCTCGACGCAAAACTCGAACGCTTCCATCGCGTGTTCCATGCTTTGTTCCGAGATATTTTCGAATTCGATCAGCGCATAGAATTCGCCGGCCGTCTCGCAGGGCCGCTGCAGTCCTTTCTCTGCAATCACGTGCCGCAACGCTTTTTCGGAGAAAAATTCGAAGGCCATCAGAGGCAGGCGTGACTGGAATGTCTGCAACACGTGCATGGCCGATTCCATGGAATCGACAGCCAGCACCAGCACAGTCGGATCCTCTGGCAGGGTGGCCAGCTTCATCGTCAGTTCCACAACAAAACCCAGCGTGCCTTCAGAACCGATGAACAGGTGCCGAAGATCATACCCTGTCGCGTTTTTGATCAAGCCTTTGTTGAGATCGAGCAAAGTTCCTTCGCCCGTCACCACTTTCATGCCAACCACCCAGTCGCGGGTGAGCCCGTACTTGATGACCTTTATGCCACCGGCATTGGTGGCTACATTGCCACCGATCTGACTGGAGCCCGATGACGCAAAGTCCACGGGGTAGAACAAATGATTCTCTTCGGCGAAATTCTGCAGTTGTTCGGTCACAACACCTGGCTGGCAAACCACTTGGCGGTCGGTGGCCTCAAAGTCGAGAATCTTGTTCATCTTGTCGAAAGCCACGACGATCTCGCCATTGGCAGTAACGGCGCCTCCGCTCAGACCTGTACGACCACCCGAAGGCACGAGGGCGAGCGAGTGTTCACCGGCAAAGCGCACGATGGCCTGTACATGTTCAATCGTCGTTGGAAAGACAATCACTGACGGACTCGGCTCGATCGCCTTCGTCCAGTCCTTGCCATAAAAAACGAGCGAGTCCTTGTCGGAAAGCACCTTGTCAGCACCCACGATCTGCGTGAGTGCGGCCATCATTTCTTCGGGCAATGAGTTCATCGGAATGAGCAACCAACCTGTAGTGGGTAAATTTGTGACTGGCCTTATGCTACCATAGACGCTCTGCCTTCCTGCAGCCACACGCCTAGAGAAATCACGTCCCCATGAATCCGAAATCGCTGGAAAAGAGCAAGATCAAATTCCTCCTCCTTGAAGGCCTGCACCAGAGCGCTGTCGAAACCCTCAATCGCGCGGGATATACCAACATCGAGTATTTGAAAACCTCGCTGTCGGAAGAGCAGTTGATCGAGAAGATTCGCAACGTCCATTTCATCGGTATTCGCTCACGCACACAACTGACGCAGGCCGTGTTTGATGCGGCAGAAAAACTGCAGGCTGTAGGGTGCTTCTGCATCGGCACCAACCAGGTGGACCTGAACGCTGCACTTGTGCGTGGCATTGCCGTTTTCAATGCGCCTTTCTCCAACACCCGCAGCGTGGCCGAACTGGTAATCGGACAGGCCATCCTGTTGCTGCGTGGCGTACCTGAGAAGAATGCGCAGGCGCATCGAGGTGTATGGCAAAAGATTGCAACGGGCTCTTTCGAAGCGCGCGGCAAGAAACTTGGCCTGGTGGGCTACGGCAATATCGGCTCACAGTTGAGCGTGCTTGCAGAGTCCATGGGCATGAAAGTGTTTCTCTATGACATCATCACCAAGCTGCCACTGGGCAATGCGGTGCAGTTGCCAACCCTCAAAGAACTGATGCAGACCTGCGATGTGGTCAGCCTCCATGTGCCAGAGACGGCGCAGACCGAGAACATGATCGGCACCGAACAAATTGGCTGGATGAAGAAGGGGGCCATTCTGATCAACGCCTCACGCGGCTCGGTGGTGGATATCGACGCCCTTGCTGCGGCACTGCACAGCGGCCATCTGGCCGGCGCGGCGATTGACGTTTTCCCTGTGGAGCCGCGCTCCAATGAAGACGAATTCGTGTCGCCTCTGCGCGAGTACGACAACTGCATCCTCACGCCCCACGTTGGCGGCAGCACCATGGAAGCGCAGGAAAACATCGGCCTGGAAGTCAGCGAGAAGCTGGTGAAATACAGTGACAATGGCTCGTCCTTCACGTCTGTGAATTTCCCGGAAGTGGCGCTGCCTGCTCACCCCGGCATGCACCGCCTTCTGCACATTCACAAGAACGTGCCGGGTGTTCTTTCGCAGATCAACAATATCTTTTCCGAGAACGCCATCAATATCCGCTCGCAGTTTCTGCAGACCAATGAAGAGATTGGCTATGTGGTAACGGATATCGACGTGGAGTACAGCAAGGTGGCACTGGAAAAACTGAACCAGGTCAAAGGCACTATCCGCTGCCGCGTGTTGTTCTAGTACTGGAATACTCTGTCGAGAAGCTCATAGAGGCTTTCCCGATACGACTGGCTTTCATTGACGAGGTGATGACGCGCTTCGGAAATTGTGTCGATGTGCGCGAGAGGAAACTTGCGCGCGATTGCCTGCAGGTTGTAACGCCAGTCCACTGTCGTGTCGCCCGTGCCCTGCACAACGAACAAGGCTTTCGCACAGACTGGCGCCGCCTCGAAACGCGTCAACCACTGCTTCAGCGCACTCACCCAGCGTGCTGACAGCTGCCGACTCTGCAGCGGATCTTCCCTGCGCAGAAAGTGCAGAAATTCAGCGTCGTGGCTGTTGTCCACGAAATTTCTCGGAATGCCTTCCACCGCATGTTTCAGAAGGCTGTGCAGCAGACTGCCGCGCCACCACTGATGAGGCCGCACAAGCGGCGCCAGCAGCGCGACCTTGTCGACACGCGGTGCTGTCTCTGCACAATGCCGCAGACAATAGTCCATGGCAACAGCCGCGCCGGTGCTCTGTCCGACCAGATGCCAAGGTGCAGGCAGAGCGGCGGATTCTGCGCGTGTCAGCAATGCTTCCAGCACATCGGTGTATTGTGTAAATGAAGTAATCGCCCCCCTGTCGCCTGACGAAAGCCCATGCCCAGGAAGATCGAACAACACCACCGCATAGCCCTTCAGAAGCAGGTAGCGCAGTAACTTGCCATAGAGTCCGCCGTGATCGTAATAGCCATGCAGTACGAAGACGGTGCCACGGCAGGTACCGGGGCTGAAGGTGAAGGACTGACAGAAAATCCGGAAACCCGCCGCATCGAAGGAGCCGGCACTGCAGCGCACTTGCGCGCCAGAGGGCGCGGGGAGCTGCCGCGGATCGAGATTGTAGAATTTCAGGTAGGAAAGCAGCGCCGGCACCGCCAGTGCGTCTGCCGCGAAGTCACACTCCGGCAGACTCTCTCGCAACTGATCGATGTCCGATGCGGTGAACATGCACTGCTTCCCTCCAGCTCGTCAATGATCTGGCGAATGGAATGCCCGATCAGGATTTTCGCGCGTAACGCTCCGCCATTTCTTCCAGCGTGTAGACCTTGCCGATGGTGGCAATCTGCCCGGCCGTGCCGAATGCTTCAAGGCGTGCCTTCACCACAGACTTCATGGCCTTTATGGTCGGTGCCAGAAACTTGCGCGGATCGAACTCGGCGGGGTTCTCCGCCATGAACTTGCGCACCGCGCCAGTGGAAGCAAGACGCAAGTCCGTGTCGATGTTCACCTTGCGTACGCCATGACGGATACCCTCCTGTATCTCTTCAACAGGCACGCCGTAGGTTTCGCCAATCTGGCCGCCATACTGGTTGATGATGGACAGCCACTCCTGCGGCACTGAGGAGGAACCATGCATCACAAGATGCGTGTTGGGGATGCGGCGGTGGATTTCCTTGATGCGCTCGATGGCCAGCGTGTCGCCTGTGGGCGGACGGCTGAACTTGTAGGCCCCGTGGCTGGTTCCCACAGCGATGGCCAGCGCGTCAACACCAGTGTCGTCCACAAAGCGGGCAGCTTCTTCCGGATCAGTGAGCATCTGGTGCATCGACAGTACGCCTTCCGCGCCGATGCCGTCTTCTTCGCCGGCCATGCCGGTTTCAAGCGAGCCCAGACAGCCGATCTCGCCTTCCACGGAGACGCCACAGGCGTGGGCCATCTCGACGGTCAGACGGGTCACGCGCACGTTGTAGTCATAGTCTTTCGGCGTCTTGCCATCTTCTCCCAGAGAACCGTCCATCATGACAGACGAAAAGCCCATCTGGATGGAGCGCTGGCAGACAGCGGGCGACACGCCATGATCCTGGTGCATCACGATCGGCACGTGCGGAAACTCTTCAATGGCGGCCTGAATCAGGTGTTTCAGAAAGTTGGAGCCGGCATATTTGCGCGCGCCCGCAGAGGCCTGCAGGATGACCGGGCTGTTGGATTCGTGGGCCGCTTCCATGATGGCGCGGACCTGTTCCAGATTGTTCACATTGAAGGCTGGAACGCCGTAGCTGTGCTCGGCGGCGTGATCGAGAAGCTGACGCAAACTGATGAGTGCCATGGGTAACCTCGTAGTGTCTGTTCTGTTCAATGGGGGCACGCGGTGTTGAGCCGCGCGTGTCTTTCAAATACGTACTGCCAGTCTCTTTCAGCCAGCTGCGTGACGGCTGCCAACCTCTTCCAGAATCTGCACTGCCGGCAACGTCTCTCCCTGCACGAACTCCAGGAAGGCACCGCCTCCGGTGGAGATGTAGGAAATGTCTGCCGTGACCTCGAACTTGTCGATGGCGGCAATGGTTTCGCCACCCCCGGCGATCGAGAAGCCGTGATTGTTCGCCACGGCATGGGCAATGGCCTCGGTGCCTTTTGCGAAGCTGTCGAACTCGAAGACCCCGACCGGGCCGTTCCAGATAATGGTGTTCATGCGGGCAATGATGGCAGCAAAGGCGGTCGCCGTCTGTGGGCCGATGTCCAGAATCATGTCGTCATCCGCCACATCGCCCACCAGCTTGACCGTCGCCTGCGCATCGGCAGCAAAGGCCTTGGCCACCACTACGTCGACAGGCAGCGGACTGTTCGTCTTCTGCATGAGCGCGCGGGCCGTATCCACCAGGTCCAGTTCCACCAGCGACTTGCCGACGGGATAGCCTGCCGCCAGCAGAAAGGTGTTGGCGATGCCGCCGCCTACGATCAGCTGATCCACGATGCCGGCCAGGCTTTCCAGAACCTGCAGCTTGCTGGAGACTTTGGCGCCACCGACAATCGCGAGCATGGGTCGCGCGGGCTTCTTGAGCGCCAGTTCCAGTGCATCCAGTTCACTGCCCAGCAGCGGGCCGGCGCAGGCCACAGGCGCGAACTTGGCCACGCCATGGGTGCTGGCCTGGGCGCGGTGGGCGGTGCCGAAGGCGTCCATCACGAACACGTCGCACAGGGCGGCATAGCGTTTGGCCAGGGCATCGTCATTGGACTCTTCGCCGCTGTTGATGCGCACATTCTCCAGCAGCACCACTTCACCCGGGGCAGGCAATGCTTCGGCAGGATTCGCGAAGTAATGCTGCGACAGCACCACGCGGGTGCCCAGCAATTGCGCAAGCCGCTCGGCGACTGGCGCCAGGGAGGCGCCAGGTTGCTCGCTGATGGGCTTGCCTTCCTCAGGACGCCCAAGATGGGACATGACGATGACGCGGGCGCCGGCATCCAGCGCTGCACGGATGGCCGGTGCTGCCGCCACGATGCGCGTGTCATTGGCGATGACGCCGTTCTTCACGGCCACGTTCAGGTCTTCGCGAATCAGCACGCGTTTGCCGCGCAGATCCAGGTCCTGCATTCTCAAGATTGTCATGGCGTCGACGAGCTCCTGTTGTCGAGTTGTCTGATAGTTTCTGCCACATCCAGCATGCGATTGGCAAATGCCCATTCATTGTCAAACCACGCCAGCACCTTCACCAGCCGGGTGCCGCTGACGCGGGTCTGGCTCAGGTCGACGATGGCGGAACGCGGGTCGTGATTGAAATCGCAGGAGGCCAGCGGCTCATCGGTGCAGTCCAGCACGAACGGCAGCGAGTCGCGGGCGCCCTGGCGTATGGCCGCATTGACCGAATCCATGCTGACGTCGGTACGCAGCGTCACCGTCAGATCGATGGCCGAGACGTTGATGGTGGGCACGCGCATGGCCTGCGCGGCGAAGCGCCCCTCCAGATGCGGCAGGATACGGCCGATACCTTTGTCGATTTCCGTGTTCACCGGAATGATGGACTGCACCGCGCTGCGCGTCTTGCGCAGATCATGATGGTGAAAGGCATCAATGACCGGCTGATCATTCATCGCGGAATGAATGGTGGTGATGACGCCGTTCTCGATGCCGAAGGCTGCGTCGAGGCACTGAATGACGGGCACCACGCAATTGGTGGTGCATGATGCATTGGAGATGATGCGGTGGTCCCGCATCAGGCTCTTGTGATTCACGCCATAGATGATGGTGGCATCGACATCGCTCTGTGCAGGATGGGAAATCAGCACGCGCTGCGCACCACTGTCCAGATGCAGCGCGGCGGTGGCGCGGTCAGAGAACGCACCGGTACAGTCCATCACCAGATCCACACCCAGCACGCCCCAGGGAAGGCAGCTGATGTCACTTTCAGAAAACACCTGCACGTCCTGCCCGTCGATGCTGAGCACGCCATCGTGCCCCTCCACCTTGCCGGGGAAGCGCCCGTGCGTGCTGTCATAGCGGGTCAGGTAGACCAGCGAATGCGTGTCCGTCAGGTCATTGATGGCCACGATCTGCAGGTCGGGCCAGGCCCGTGACTCATGCAGCGCGCGCAATACACAACGTCCGATGCGCCCGTAACCATTTATTGCAATGCGGTAGGACATGGCACTCTCATTGGTGAGAAGGCATCACTTTCTGCACAGGGCAGTGGCGGTGCTGACAACATTCTCGACGGTGAAACCGAATTCCTTCATCAGCACCGGGCCTGGCGCCGACTCGCCGAAGCTCGTCATGCCAATCACCTTGCCATCCAGGCCGACATACTTGTACCAGTAATCTGCCGCAGCGGCTTCCACTGCCAGGCGTGCACGCACGGCGCGGGGCAGTACCTGTTCGCGGTAGGCCTCGTCCTGTGCTTCGAACGCGTCGGCAGACGGCATCGACACGAGGCGTGCGCGAATGCCCTGTGCCTGCAGCGCCGTGACGGCATCGGCACACACAGCCACTTCGGAACCCGTGGCAATCACGATCACCTCCGGGGTCCCGTCGCACTCTTTCAGCACATAGGCGCCACGCGCTATGTCAGAGAGCTGCTCGGGCGTGCGTGCCTGGTGGGCCAGATTCTGTCGCGAGAACACCAGCGAGGTCGGGCCTTCGCTGCGCTGGATGGCCGCCTTCCAGGCCACGGCGGATTCCACTGCATCGCAGGGCCGCCACACGGCCATGTTCGGAGTCACACGCAGGTTGGCGACCTGTTCAACCGGCTGGTGGGTAGGGCCATCTTCGCCCTGGCCGATGGAGTCATGGGTATACACGAACACACACTGCTGCTTCATCAATGCGGCCATGCGCACCGCATTGCGGGCGTATTCCATGAAGATCAGGAAGGTGCCGCCGAAAGGGATGAAGCCGCCGTGCAACGCAATGCCGTTCATGATGGCGCTCATGCCGAATTCGCGGACGCCGTAGTTGATGTAGTTGCCGTCGGCCCGTTCGGTGATGGGAGTGGTTCCAGACCAGGTGGTCAGGTTAGAGCCCGCGAGGTCGGCCGAACCACCGATCATTTCCGGCAGGTGCTGCCCGAAGGCGGCCAGACAATTCTGCGAGGCCTTGCGGGTTGCAATGTTCTCGCCCTTGTCCTGACAGGCACGGATGTATTCGTCGGCCTGAGCGGCGAAATGACCAGGCAGCTGGCCTTTCAGGCGACGCACAAGCTCCATCGCCAGCACGGGATGTTCTTCTTCGTAGCGCACCAGTTGTTCCTTCCAGGCAGACTCGGCCGTGAACCCTTTGTCACGGGCATCCCAGATGGCGCGGATGTCTTCAGGCACTTCGAAGGGTGCGTGAGCCCAGCCCAGTGCAGCACGGGTCGCGGCGATCTCGGCGTCGCCCAGCGGCGAACCATGCACATTGTGCGTGCCCTGCTTGTTCGGCGAGCCGAAGCCGATCACCGTCTTGCACGTGATCAGCGTTGGACGCTGCGTGTCAGCCTGCGCAGCCTTGATGGCAATCGCAATCTGTGCGGCATCGTGACCATCGGCGGACAGCACCTGCCAGCCATAAGCTTCGAAGCGCTTCGCGGTATCGTCGGTGAACCAGCCCTCTACATCGCCGTCGATGGAGATGCCGTTGTCGTCATAGAACACAATCAGCTTGCCAAGGCCCAGGGTGCCTGCCAGGGAGCACACTTCATGGGAGATGCCTTCCATCAGACAGCCGTCGCCGGCGAAGACATAGGTGAAGTGGTCAATGACATCGAAACCCGGGCGGTTGAACTGCGCGGCCAGTGTCTTCTCGGCAATCGCCATGCCCACGCCATTGGCCAGCCCCTGACCCAGCGGGCCGGTGGTGGTCTCGACGCCCGGCGTGTAGCCGAATTCCGGGTGGCCCGGCGTCTTGGAATGCAGTTGGCGGAAATTGCGCAGGTCGTCCGTGGAGACGTCATAGCCGCTCAGATGCAGCAGTGAATACACCAGCATGGAGCCGTGCCCATTGGACAGCACAAAGCGGTCGCGGTTGACCCAGCCCGGATTGACCGGGTTGTGCTTGAGGAAATCGTTCCACAGGACTTCAGCGATGTCGGCCATGCCCATGGGGGCGCCGGGGTGTCCGGAATTGGCTTTCTGCACGGCATCCATGCTGAGGGCGCGGATGGCGTTGGCACAGTCTCTGCGCGAAGGAAGACGGCTGGACATACGGGTCTGGCTCCTGATTTCTGTCTGATTTGCGAGGCCGGCCATTTTCCCGCACCTCTGCCAAATAAGCCACCCGGGGCATCCTTTATTTTGCCGGCGGGGAGGGGTGCGGTGCGGAGGCTGGGAGGGGGAAGTGAGGCGGTCAGGACACGCCGTGAACCCATCCATGGGGGCTCGGCTGCCGCCATCCAGGCGGCAGACGGTCCTGCCCGCCTCACTTCCCCCTCCCAGCCTCTCACGTCTGTGCCACTTCCCCCGCCGGCAACATAGCGGTCTTGAGAAACGAGCCCACTGTCCACCGACAGTGCCACCGCCCCCACCCCGCCATAACAAAATCCTTCGCTGGCGTAACTCGGTGAGTAACCCCTGCCCATTTTTGAAGAAATAGTGGGCCAACATTTAGCCCATCTCCATTTGAATTGTACGGTCTGCCATATGTAGTACTCGTGCTAG
>CAISYX010000239.1 GCA_903889815.1 uncultured Gammaproteobacteria bacterium | reverse complement strand
GGACCAAGCTCCAGTGCAGAAGCAAAAGAGTTCGAAGTCGTGCTGGGCGTACAACACTGACCAGGGGTGCTCGTTCGGGGACAGCTGTCGGTTCACCCACGACGAGCAGCCGCTGCCCCAGCACCGATCTGCCGGTCGTGGTCAGGGTGACGCCGGTGGGCGCGGGCGGCCGCACGGTGGACGTCCTCCTGCAGCCCATCAGCAGGAGTCCACAGAGAATCGTCTTGGACTACATCGTGGCAGTGGAGTGAAATTCGTGGGGAAGATCTCTAACAAGACCGAATGGCCAACTGCACAGGAAGCTGCGGCAGTGAACGCTGCGCGACCAAGGAATGGTCTGCACGCCGCCGGGCGAGGGACGCATCAGTGCCTGCCAGTGGCGCTGTCTGTCCGAACGGACGTCGTGAATGATGAGGTGCTTCCGGAGCTGCTGGACGAGGATGATGAACCCGACGGGCGGGAACATGTTTTGGTTGACATGCTCGACGGCAAGACTCTTCCGGCTGGCACGGTGTTGTTGGATTCCTGCAGCGCCACTTGTCTTATGAAGCATAATCTGCTTGAAGCAGCGGGTCGTCAAAGCGACATGGTCCTCAAGGGTGTCGGGCCGGATATCGTGAAGGCAGTCGAGGTCGTCGACATCGAGCTCACGGCTTGTTTTGGCTACCAGAACGAGCGGCCGGCAACGCTTCCGCCCATCGCGGTGCACACAGTCAAGGGTATGCAGGAATTCCTCCTGTTGTCACAAGGACAATTGGCGCGACGTGGATGCGACTTCATCACGCCAAGTGGTGACGCCAACAAAGGGTACATCATTCTGCCGCCTGATAACAAAGGGCGGCGGTCGCGCCTGGAGACTACGTTCAATGACCACAATCTTCTTGTGATCAACGAGCCATTGCGTATTGCGAGCACAACGGGTGCCAATGCTTCTTTAGGCCTGAGTGACTTGCCTGTGTACCATGTGGACAAGGCGGCCTTCATGCTCACCACGCGCAAGCCGCTGCCGGCACTGGAATTGAAGAATTCGTATGTGGTCACGAATGTGAAGCCGAAGCCGACTACTGTGACAGTGGTGCCAATACCCGCGCAGTCTACTCGACAGCTTCGATCGGCCACTGCGCGACCATCTGGGCAGCCGAGTAGGTCGGCTGGTGTAGCGAAGTCGTCTTCAAAGAGCGTTAAGTTGAGCAGCGTCAAGTCGGTTAACGTTTCCGAGCTGAAGAAGGCGCTAACGGTGGCGGTGCCCCAGGTCGCGCCTCCTACGAACTCGGCCATCGGCGCTCCAGGTGGGGAGGCGCTGTTCGCGATGCCGGCGGAGCCAGCCACATTGCCGTTGGTGTCGTCCCGTGAGGCATCACCGCCGATCGGTGCGTTTCAAATGCAGTTCAAACAGCTCGGTGAGGACGAAGCTTCTGCGATTGAGGACCGCAACGTTCGGCTGACTGTCCTGCTTGAAGCCTACGAGCTGCGCGCATATGAGCACATTTTTGCGGCGGCTGGCTACCGGTGGGTAACAGACTTTCCGCAACAGGAGACCGACCTGATCTCAGAGTGTCGACAATTGTTTGACCAGATGCGCAAGCCCGAATGGAAACGGCTGGTGCGGGTCATTATGGATCAGCAGCGCACGCTTCTCTTGCCGGGTGAGCCCAAAATGCCGCCGGTCGCATCGGTTAAACTGGAGCCACATGTGTGCGTTGGCTGTGATGCTGATCTACTTGGCCAGCCACACGTTCGCTGCGGCTCGGGGTTGAAGCATAATGACAAACCTTGTGTAAATGGGCTGCATTCCACCTGCTGCCAGAAGGGCAGCATCGACACATCGGAGGCCTGGATCTGCAG
>CAISYX010000238.1 GCA_903889815.1 uncultured Gammaproteobacteria bacterium | reverse complement strand
GAGCTGGCGGGGTTCTCGCCGCTGAAGGGAGGGCGCAGGTCTTCCAGATCTTCCTTGCGGTGTTCCACACCGAACGCTGCCATCACGTCGCCTGCCCACCAGCTGAACAACCGGCCGGACATGCGCGCGTCGGCGCTGGCGATGGTGGCCTGGGCTTCGCGGGCAAACACGGCGCTGAAGGAATCCACCACACCTTGCGGATTGGCGTAAGGGGCATTGGCCACCACAGCGCCGTTCTGCACCTTGAAAGTGTGGCCGAAGGGGTTATAGGCATTGGCATCGGTCCGGCCGATGGCGGCCTGCAGCAGGCTCTCGCGCACGTCCGGATATGCTTCGTCACTGCCGTTCACTTCGTTGTAGAACATCGACGATTCCCACGTCCAGGTCTCGCCAATCTCACCTTTGAGGCCGGCGGTGAAACGCAGCACGTCGGAGTCTGTCTCGATGACTTCGGGGGACAGTCCTGCCAGGGTCATCTGGGTGAAACCCACCGTTCTGGGTGCGCCGGTCAGACGCGGCGTGCCGTCGGCATTGGGTGCCCCGCTCACGTGGTAAAAGCGCGAGCCGTAGGGGTTGTAGGGATTGTCCACCGGCATCAGCATCAATTTGTCGGAGGTCGGCCCGTTCAGTGCCAGGGGCTGCCGCTGCATGGTGGAGTTGGCCACGTAGTAGCCGAACTCGGAGAACGCGGTAACCTTGTCGCTCAGGTCGTACTCGCCAGCAAGATAGGCATTGCCACGTTTGACTTCCGGCGACGCGAAACCGAACTGGTTGAGGTCGAGGAAGAACTCGGGGTTGGTGGTGCGACTTGGCGCGGCCGTGGTCAGCGCGGGCACGCCGTTGACCGGGCGGAAATAATTGTTGGCCGTGGATGTACCTACTCGGAAGGTCGGCCAGTAGCCGCGCGCGGAACGGCCGTCGAAGGGGCCGCCGACGGCATTGAAGGGAGCAGGGGCGCGATCGGAGTTGAAGGAGGTCTTGCTGAAGTCGCGATCCGTCAGCGCGATGCTGTCGCGGGTCAGCGCTTCCACGCTGCCGATGAAGCGGCCACGGCCGTCGGCAAAGCTGGTGGAGCCGAAAGTGAGCGCCAGCTGTGTGTTGCCACCGCCGCCGTGTTCGGTGCCGCCCTGCTGCAGCGACGCTTCCACGCCGTCGAATTCGCGACGCATGATGTAGTTGATCACGCCGCCCACGGCATCAGAGCCATAGATGGACGAGGCGCCGTCGCGCAGCACTTCAATGCGGTCCACGCCCTGTGTCGGCAACTGGTTCACGTTGACGGCCTGGGACAGACCGGCAGTCATCGGATTGATGGCCATGCGGCGTCCGTTCACCAGCACCAGTGTGGCAGTGGCACCCATGCTGCGCAGATTGACGTTGGCGTTGTCGCCTCGCGCGCCGGAGGAGCCAAGTCGCGTTTCATTCTCGGGCAGATTGACCACGGAGGGCAGCGAGCTCAGCAGGTCCACCGGCAGCAGCGCGGAACGCACTTCCATGGCCTCTTCGCCGATGACTGATACGGGCACCACGCCATCGTTGATCATGCGGCGGATGTTGGAACCGGTGACGAGCACTTCCTCGATCTGCGGCGCGTCGTCGGCCGCAGCGCCAGTGGCAGGAGCCTGGGCCATGGCACCGGAAGCAGCGCTCATCAGGAGACTGGAAAGTGCCAGCTGCACCATGACACACAATGGCTTCCTGCGCAGGCTCGCGAGGGGTGTCGCAGTCAAGGGATTGGGGCAGGAAATGGGGGACGTATGAAAATTCATGGGCTGGGCTCCTCTGGCGCTCCGCAGACAAACGGAGACGGCGATGTAGATGCCGCGAAGACTTCTTCGGGGCACGGTTCGGAGCCAAGGATAGAGAGAATGTGCGACAGCGGAATGGCAGAAAGACGGCAGTTGCGTGACAGGGGGATGACGGCGGTGCCCTGCCTGTGGGAGTGCAGCTCTGCGGGAGCCAGCCCTGCTGGCTAACTTTCGCTGGCACGGATCGAGGCCCCGACCACCCCTCCTCCCGTTCAGCGGCATAAGAGACCCGCACCGAGTGAGCAAAGAGACCGTGGCTCTTTGCGATGCGAGGGCACCCAGGATGGGGGCGGGTCAGCCGCAGAACGGGAGGAGGGG
>CAISYX010000237.1 GCA_903889815.1 uncultured Gammaproteobacteria bacterium | reverse complement strand
CGGCACCAAACCGCTACTTAATCCGTGTTAATCTATGTTCATTAACACGTTATCACTTACTAATTGCCCAAGAATTAGTGCCATATGAAGTTAAAAGTACAGATAGGGTTAATCATTAGGCTATTTAAATCCCAATAACTGGCTGCATGGTAAGCCAATCAAGAAAAAAGGAGCTAGGTAACATGAAAGCTTTATATATAAGCATTGGCGTGTTTGGCTGGAGCGTGTGGGAGTTTTATGACGGCAATCACTCTATGGCGTATTTTTTAATCGCAACATCAGTTTATGTCTTGTTAGTAGGTGGTTTTGTTTTCACTTTTGCGAATAATATAATGCTAGATCAGATTTCCATCAACTTATTCCATATTAAGGCTCCCATAAATAGCATCCAATTTGACTTGAGCGATATTATACGTCAGAAAATGACACTACAGGATGGTGTAAGAACACTACATAAGGCGTCTAATTCGTTAACTCGCATAGAACATGATTTAAAAGAAATGTCTACCAATTCACGCGTAGCTAAATATGATCTGGACAGCATTAGCCATAGCGCAAATATCATAAGCAACCAGTTAGATACTATTAAGCAGAGCATGTCGGACATATTACTTAAGGACTGAATTTTGGCTTGCGCGTACAAAATTGAACCCGTTTGCTCAGCTTATGGCTTGATATTATATTAGGGCTCTACCCCTTTTTCACGGACGGTTATAAAACGCCTGAAAACTATTAATCACGCTTTGCCAATCGTCGTCGCATTCGAGGATTGTGAAGGGTTCTACCCCGTTCGGCTACTTTAATATGTATACACACCAGATGGTACCAAACTGAAAAAAGGGGGGTACCCCAGGGGGTGGGGTCTGGATAACCAAGTTATGTCATTTTAGGGGGTGGAGGGCCGCTTGACACCCGGGTTTATAATACACGCCCAAGAACCACCTCACAGAGGCCTTCAGTATGCAGATCAAACGGTACCTAGACGACAAAGCTGTAGCGAAGGGAGACAAGCTCTTTAATAGCCAGGGCGAGGCTTTTGAGTTTGTGGACTTTTAAGGCAGTCAATTAACGGCAATCTCATCTGCCAACGTGACAGTTCGTAAAGCGCCTGCTGACCTTGGCTGCTATGTGCTACACAAGAACAGAACTGACGTCGGGCTAGCTAAGGAGCGTCTACGCAGCTATTGGGACAACTAGTGGCGGGTGTTGTATGCCGCAGAAAAGAAAAATCGTTCGAGTGGAATAGCATGTAAGGGTGCTCAGGAGTACTTTTCTGACAAAGTTGGGGTGCCGGGTGGGAGAGTAGTTGCTGGCTGGAGTTTCTAAGAGTAAGGGGTGGGTGGCAACCCCAATGCTCATCACAAATGCCGAACCAACCAGACCCAGACATAGAGTGTAGCTAGCTATGGCTCAAGCACATCGCTTTTGGGTATGTATTTGGGTATGCAGAAATAAAAAACGCGCTGAAAGGCGCGTATTTACTAATAGAGTGGCGGAGGGGGAGAGATTCGAACTCTCGAAGGGCTCACACCCTCGCCGGTTTTCAAGACCGGTGCATTCAACCGCTCTGCCACCCCTCCGCGACGGGGGCCAATCTTACTGATAAATGTAGTTCAGTCAACCACAGAATAGCTGCAACGCAGGCTCGGCGTGGAAGGGATTACTTTTGCAGACTTGCAATGTATCATGGCCCTCGCCGGTCTGATGGCCCGAGGATATTGAAATATCGAGGGTTTGCCCTCATATCACTGACGTGCAGGAGCAGTTTTGGCGAGCCACCTGCGGTCTTGTGTACAGACTTAAACAGCACAGAAACCCAACGGAGATCACTATGAGTCAGTTTGATGTAATGGATGTTGCGCGTACCGGTGAATCGGTACTCGCAGTCAACAAGGTTCTCAAGAATACTTACATGCTGCTGGGAATGACGCTCGCCTTTAGTGCATTGATGGCGTTCGTGAGCACCAATGCGGCCCCCATGAACATCTGGATGTACATCATTGGCGTTTACGGGCTGCTGTTTGCCACGCACGCGCTGGCAAAGAGTGCCTGGGGTCTTCTGACCATGTTCGCTTTTGCCGGGTTCATTGGTTACGGCACGGGCCCATTGATTGGTGCGCTCATGTCTACCAGCGCCGGCAGTCAGGTTGTGACCACTGCCCTTGGTGGTACAGCATTCATTTTCCTGGGACTTTCAGGATATGCCCTTGTTTCGCGAAAGGATTTTTCCTTCCTGAACGGCTTCATCACCGCAGGCATGTTCGTGCTGCTGGCGGCGGTGATTCTGGGTATCTTCGTGAAGATTCCTGCGCTGCAACTCGCAATATCAGTAGGCTTCATGCTGTTCTCCAGTGCGATCATCCTGCACCAGACTGGCCAGATCGTGAATGGGGGCGAACGTAACTATATCCTCGCCACAATCACACTGTTTGTGTCGATCTACAACCTGTTCATGAGCCTGATTCACCTGTTGACAGCCTTCTCTGGCGACGAGTAAGCAGGCAAGAACGGCCAGTCATCGAAAGCCCCGGTCCCGATCGGGGCTTTTCATTTCTGAAGATCGGCAACGGAAGCACACGCCTTGAAATTCACAATCGTCCTGTACGCAGCTCCCTACTCCAGCCAGGCCTCTCTGAGTGCACTGCGGTTTGCCCAGGCTGCGCTTGCGCAGGGCCACAAAATTGTGCGTGTGTTCTTCTTTTACGATGGCGTGCACAACACAAGTGCCTTCAGTGTACCAGCACAGGATGAGTACGATCTGGTGCAGGCTTGGAATGCCTTGATACTCGTACATGAGATCGATGCTGTGAGTTGCGTTTCGTCGGCGCTAAAACGCGGCGTACTGGATGCCAGAGAAGCAGTGCGCTATGAACGCAGCGGCAGCAATCTGCTGGAAAGTGCTGTGTTGTCCGGGCTGGGCCAGCTTGTGGATGCCAGCCTGATCTCCGACCGCGTCGTCAGCTTCGGAGCCTGAGCCCAATGACCAGCAATGCGAGTGGACGCAAGAATCTCACCTTCATCAGTCGCCGGTCTCCTTACGGCAGTGGCTACGCAAAGGCATGCCTGGACATGGTGCTCTCCGCAGCGGTTTTCGACCAGCACGTGACACTCGTCTTCATGGATGATGGCGTACTGCAGCTGCAGCCCAACCAACAGGCTGGCGACATCCATGCAAAAGACTTGAGTGCTGCGCTGGCAGCACTGCCCCTTTATGACGTCGACAATGTTTATGCCGACCGGGACTCACTAACACGGCGCGGTATGTTTTCCGATCAGCTGGCTATCGAAGTCAGACTTTGTGACGCAGACAAGATCGCCGAAATCATTCGCCAATCCGACGTGGTATTTACGCTGTGACAACCCTGCATACAGTCAACAAGCATTCCCTGAATTCCGATCTGCTGACTTCGTGCCTGCGCGTTGCGCGCGGTGGCGACTGTATCCTGCTGATCGAGGACGGTATCTACAATGTCCGCACACTTGAAGATTTGGCCGCGAGGCAAGGCTGCGAACTTTCAGGCTTGCAGTGCTGTGTCCTGCACGATGACCTGACAGCACGAGGACTCGCCGAAAAAGATTTGCCCGACTTCATATCAGCGGTCGACCAAGCCGGATTCGTGGCTCTTGCCTGTGCTCACCGACAATCCGTTCACTGGTTCTGAACATCCATGGAACCCTGCACATGAGCAGCCTGTTGCTGAAGGATCAACGCAGGATCGATCTGGACGAGGACGGATATCTGCGCTGTCTGGAAGACTGGGACGAAGACGTTGCCGCAGGCCTGGCCAGTGCTGCGTCACTGCAGTTGAGCGCTGCGCACTGGGAGATCATTATTCTGCTGCGGGAATTCTACGCGGCGCATGGCCTGTCGCCGGCGATGCGCGCACTGGTCAAATTCACGTCTCGAAAGCTGGGGCCGGACAAGGGGCGCAGCGTCTATCTGATGACCCTCTTTCCCGGCAATCCAGCACTGCTTGGCGCGAAAATAGCCGGCCTGCCCCGCCCCGAGAATTGCTTCTGACAGTGCACGTCCGTGGCGCATGAAAGGCTTTCTGCTATGATTCGCGCTCGTCAAATTCATCCCACCGATCACAGCAACAGACCTACAGGATTCTATCAATGAGCACTGCCAGAAGCCTCGCTGACCGCGTACTTGCCATCAACAACGACTTGCCGATCCGCACCGATAAACCCGTGCACAGTGGCAAGGTCCGCTCCGTTTACTGGCTCACTGACAAAGACAGCAAACGCCTGATACAAGAGCGCGGCTATGACGTTGCACCGGATGCGCCATTGGCCCTCATGGTGATCAGCGATCGCATCTCCGCTTTCGACTGCATTTGGCATGGCGAGGGGGGCCTCAATGGCGTCCCTGGCAAAGGGGCAGCTTTGAATGCCATTTCCAATCATTGGTTCGGAATGTTCAAGGAACAAGGACTTGCTGACAGTCACATTCTCGAGATTCCCCACCCATTCGTGTGGATAGTGCAGAAAGCCAGACCAGTGATGATTGAAGCCATCTGCCGCCAGTACATCACTGGCTCCATGTGGCGCTCCTACAGCAAAGGCGAGCGCGAGTTCTGTGGCATTACCATTCCGGACGGACTGAAGAAAGATCAACGCCTGCCAGAACTGCTCATCACTCCATCAACCAAAGGCATTTTGCGTGGCATTCCCGGCGTTCCGGAGTCTGACGATGTCAACATCACGCGTCAGGACATCCAGCGCAACTTCGCAGCGTTCAATTTTCGCAATCTGCAAGACATCGACCTCTACGAAAAACTGCTGCGGGAAGGCTTCGGACTCATCAGCACAGCGCTGGAAAAGCTTGACCAGGTGTTCGTCGATACCAAGTTTGAGTTCGGCTATGTTACCGACAAGCTCGGGCAGGAAAAGCTGATATACATGGATGAGGTGGGCACACCGGACTCTTCGCGCATCTGGGATGGTCCTGCGTATCGCACTGGCGAAGTCATGGAGAAATCCAAGGAAGAATTCCGTCAGCAACTGCTGAGCTACTTTCCAGATCCGGACATTCTCCTCAACAAGGATCGCATGCCGGAACGCGCTGCACTGGCGCGCGACAATGCTCTGCCAGAAGAGATTCTGATGCAGGTCTCGCACACCTATCTTGATATCGCCGCAAAAATAGTGGGCAGGACCATTGTCTTGTCTGACAACCCGAGACAAGAAATTCTCGACATCCTGCGAAGTGACTACAAGCTGATTGGTTGACCCGGTCTGCGTTCTTTCATGAGAACGCGTCCTCGGAATCCGGCCCTGTGATCAGGGCCGATTTTCGAAACCACGCGTAGCGAGACTGCAATTCCACCACGCGACCGACGATAATGATGGTAGGCGCCTTTACCTGAGCCGATTTCACAATGGCTGGCATGGTGGCGAGGGTGCCCGTAAGCACTTTTTGATTGGCAGTAGTGCCCTGTTGTATCAATGCAATCGACATGGTGTTCGGCATGCCGTGTGCAATCAGCTGTGCGCAGATCATGTCGAGCCCCACCAATCCCATGTAAAACACCACTGTCTGGTTGTCTTTGGCCAGCTCAGGCCAGTCAAGGTCCAGACTGTCGTTCTTCAGGTGGCCTGCCACGAAGCGCACGGATTGCGAACAATCGCGATGCGTGAGCGGAATCCCGGCATAGCAGGCGCAGCCGGAAGCGGCAGTGATACCCGGCACTACTTGAAAAGGGATCCGCGCTTCGGCAAGCGAGTCGATTTCCTCGCCGCCGCGCCCGAAAATGAAAGGATCTCCGCCCTTCAGTCGCAGGACCTTCTTGCCCTCCAGGGCTAGACGCACCAGCATCTCATTGATCTGCTCCTGCGGCAGCGTGTGGTTTGCCCGCTCCTTGCCGACATGGATTTTGTCAGCGTCAGGGCGGACTCGTTGCAGAATTTCCTTCGACACCAGACGGTCGTACAACACCACATCGGCTTCCTGCATAAAACGCAATGCTTTCAAGGTCAGCAGATCGGGATCGCCGGGGCCGGCACCGACAAGAAAAACTTCCCCGCGAATATCCAGATGCTCGGAAAGCGCGAGTTGTTGTTCAATGTGTCTGCGAGCCTCATCCTCTTTACCTGCCAAGACCATTTCCTGAAACGGGCCTGCCAGCAATGCCTCCCAGAAACGCGTGCGGCGTTTGAAATCAGCAATAACACTCTTGGCACGGCCACGATAACTGCCCAGCAACAGGGCCAGTCGCCCGTAACCGGCAGGGATCATGGTCTCAAGCTTTTCCTTGAGTTTGCGGGTCAGAATGGGCGACGCACCACCACTGGAAATTGCGATCACCACGGGGGATCTATCGACAATGGCGGGCACGATGAAGCTGCAAAGTGAAGGCTTGTCCACCACATTGACCGGCAGACCCCGAGTCTTGGCACCAACGGAAACCGCCGCATTGACCTCTTCATCATCGGTCGCGGCAACTGCCAGAAATACCCCTTCCAGATCGCTGTCGTGAAACTCACGCAGACACATCTCCCCCGCCCCCGCGATTACCAGAGCTTGCAACTCGGCTTCAATATCGGGTGCTACCACGCGCAGGCGAGCCCCCGCACGATCCAGCAACACCGCCTTGCGGTAGGCGACGTCTCCGCCGCCCACAACCAGGCAGTTTTGTGCACGGACGTTCAGGAATACAGGCAGGAACTGCATGCAGTGTGTCTCCGCAGAATGTGATGTTGCAGGCAGCGCCTCGTCTCAGACAAGACTTTCCATACCACCCATGTAGCCACGCAGCACTTGCGGGATGGTGATAGAGCCATCCGCATTCTGGAAATTCTCCAGAATGGCCACCAGGGTTCGGCCAATTGCCAGGCCCGAACCGTTCAAAGTATGCAGTAGTTCGGGCTTTCCGGTTTCAGGATTGCGCCAGCGCGCCTGCATCCTGCGTGCCTGATAGTCCTCGAACGTGCTGCAGGAGGAAATTTCGCGATAGCAGTTCTGCGAGGGCAGCCAGACTTCCAGATCGATGGTGCGAGCTGCGCTGAACCCCATGTCGCCGCCGCAAAGCAGCATGGCGCGGTAAGGCAGGCCGAGCAGTTGGAGCACCTTTTCTGCATGTGACGTCAGCGCTTCCAGTGCAGCGTCGGATTCTTCCGGCCTGACCATCTGCACGAGTTCCACTTTCTCGAACTGGTGCTGACGGATCATGCCCCTCGTGTCGCGTCCATAGCTGCCCGCTTCACTGCGAAAACACGGGGTGTGGCAGACAAACTTGAGCGGCATTTTCTCAGTGGGCACAATGGTGTCACGGAGCAGATTTGTCACCGGTACTTCGGCGGTTGGAATCAGGTAGTACTCATTGCCTCCTTCCAGCCGAAACAAGTCTTCTGCGAACTTGGGAAGCTGGCCAGTACCCAGCAAAGACTCCCGGTTCACGATATAGGGCACGTACACTTCCTGATATCCATGCTCGCGCGTGTGCAGGTCAAGCATGAACTGGATCAGCGCCCTGTGCAGACGCGCGGTGCTGCCATGCAGCACAACGAAACGAGCACCGGTCAGTTTGGTGGCAGCCTGGAAATCCAGGGCATCAAGCGCCTCACCAAGGGCAACATGATCCTTGATCTCGAAATCGAACTGGCGCGCACTGCCCCAGCGGCGCAATTCCACATTGCCATGTTCATCAAGGCCGTCGGGGACACATTCCTGTGGCACGTTCGGAATGCGCATCAGCAAATCGTTGAAAGCATCCTGCACTTCGGCCAGTGCCTTCTTGTTTTCTTCCAGTGACGTCCCCAGCGTGGCTACATCTGCCATCAGCGGCGCGACGTCCTGGCCGGAGGCCTTGGCCTGCCCAATGAGCTTGGAGCGCACATTGCGCTCGTTCTGCAGTTTTTCAGTTTCCTGCTGCAATTCACGACGGCGAACGTCCAGCGCGTTTACTTGCGCGATGTCCAGAGAAAAATGTTTTTTATTCAGCAAAGCAGCCAGTTTTTCGGGTTCTGTGCGCAACCATTTCGGATCCAGCATGGAGTCTATAGTTCCTGTTTCAAAGTCATCAAAATCGCGTTGGTCAGAGCGCCCGCATCAGCATCATGCCCAGCCAGGCGCCGGTCAGACACAGAAGTACACTGCCTCCCACGTAGGCCGCTGCTGGCAGCACCCGCCCCTCCTGAAGCAGCAGCAGGGCATCCATCGAGAACGTGGAAAACGTCGTGAAAGCGCCCAGATAACCCACTACCAGCAGCGCCCGCCAGTGTTCTGTGAGTACCAGCTTTTCACTGATCAGCACATAGAGCACGCCGATCGCGCAGGAGCCGAGCAGATTCACCAGCAAGGTCCCCCAGGGAAAACGCGTGGCGCCCAGAGCAGCCACCCAGAGCATCAGCCAATAGCGTGACAATGCCCCGAGAGCACCACCCGCGGCCACGGCAAGAGAATACACCATCAATCTGACTTCCTGTGTTGCGCGTCGCCGGCATAGCGCTGGCGTGGGCTTAACCGATCGAGCTCGCGCAATGCTTGCAGTTTCTCGCGGATCTTCAGTTCCAGGCCATTTTCAGTGGGGAAATAATAACGGGTATCCTGCAGCTGTGGCGGAAAATAATTTTCTCCAGCCGCATACGCTCCCGGCTCGTCATGGCTGTAGCGGTAGTCAGAACCGTAGTTAAGGGACTTCAACAAGTCCGTGGGCGCGTTGCGCAAATGCGCGGGAACTTCCAGAGAAGAACCGTTCTGGACATCAGCCCGTGCCTGATTGAACGCTGTATAAACCGCGTTGCTCTTTGGCGCGCAGGCCAGGTAGAGCGCGGCCTGGGCGATGACAAGTTCACCTTCCGGGCTGCCAAGCCGCGTCTGCGCATCCCAGGCCTGCAGCGCCAGTTGCAATGCCCGCGGGTCGGCATTGCCGATGTCTTCACTGGCCATGCGAACAAGCCGACGTGCGATGTACAAGGGATCACAACCCCCATCGAGCATGCGCACCAGCCAGTACAGAGCTGCATCAGGGCTTGAGCCACGAACGGCCTTGTGCAGCGCGGATATCTGCTCGTAGAAAACATCCCCGCCTTTGTCAAATCGTCGCGCGCTGCCTTGCAGCACCAACTCCACAACACCCAGATCGATGTTCAGCACGCCCTCCTGCTCTGACGCCAGGTCAACGGCGATCTCCAGAAGGTTCAGCGCGCGCCGGGCATCGCCATCCGCGGCCACTGCCAGACGCTGCGCTGCGGCATCGGCAAGTACGATTGCCCGGTCACCCAGCCCGCGCTGGCGATCATGCAGCGCCTGCTCGATCACGCGCAGCAGATCGGCATCGTCAAGGGAGCGCAGCAAATAGACTCGCGCTCGCGACAGCAACGCATTGTTCAGTTCGAAAGACGGATTCTCGGTGGTGGCACCGACGAAGATCAACGTGCCGTCCTCCACATGGGGCAGGAACGCATCCTGCTGGCTTTTGTTGAAACGGTGCACTTCATCCACGAACAGCACCGTGCCCAGACCACTGACACGCTTGCGAGTTTCGGCGCGCTCCACTGCGGCGCGAATGTCCTTTACCCCAGCCAGGACTGCAGAAAGGCTCTCAAAGTGACCGCCACTGGACTTGGCAAGCATGCGTGCCAGTGTGGTCTTGCCAACACCTGGCGGGCCCCACAGAATCATGGAATGCGGCAGCGCTTTGCGGATTGCCTCGCCCAGTGGCTTGCCTGGGGCCAATAAATGTTCCTGTCCGATGAAGTCGGCAAGCTGCTGGGGACGCATGCGTGCGGCCAATGGTTGAGTTGCCATGCTCACGTGATGCTCGGGCAAGGCGTCCTGGCTCTCTTCATCGGCAAACAGCGATACTGTCACGCCTGTCGTCATGGTCATCCTCAGGGGGCGCTGCGATTGTCCAGCACTTCGATGTCTGCGGGTGCAACAAACACAAACACATCGTCCGCCAGCGGCTCATCAAGAATATGTTCGAAGAACTCCCAGAACGTGCGCTGTCCATTGCCATTGTCCACATGGATAGCGTCGAGTCGCCCCTCGCGGAAATACAGCGTCACGCGCTCGTAAAGACTGGCGGGATCCACTGGCTCAAGCACGAATTCCCAGGCCGGGCCGTTGCCGATGTCGCCACCGGTAATGAAGTACTCCGCTTCGATCTCTTCCATACGGCCATTGAGCAGTTGCGCTGCGAGCTCTGAGCGCTCGGACTCCCAGTCTTCGATAGTGACCTGCAACAGATCCGGCTGATAATTCCAGAGGGTGGTGCCATCGGTGACGATGAGTTCTGGATAGGGATCCAGTGTTTCCCAATAGAAGCCGTCAGGGCGCTTGAGTTTGAATTTGATAAGGCTCTCCTCCAGCACACCGCCTGTGGATTCGACAATCAATTGACGCACATCAGCCTGGAAAGTCTGAATATTGCTTAGCAAACCGTTCAGCTGAACGGCAGCCTCGTCCTGAGCACGAACGGGACTGACAGCGGAAAGAAGCATGCCAGTGAGCACGCATAGGAAACGCAGGAGAAATTTTCGCTTTGGCGACATGAGGTGCTCCTGACTAACGTGGTGGGGGCGGCGCGATGACTTCACGACTGCCGTTGCTGCTCATGGCGGAAACGACTCCTGCTGATTCCATGGCTTCGATCATGCGTGCCGCGCGGTTGTAGCCGATTCGCAGTTTGCGCTGCACGGCTGAAATGGATGCCTTGCGCGATTCGGTCACGAATGCCACCGCTTCGTCATAGAGCGCATCATCCTCTTCGCCACCCTCTCCATCCTCGTCACTGCTGCCGCCACCATAGTCGCGTTCGTCTGCTCCCTGGGTAATCTCTTCGATGTATACGGGTTCGCCGCGGGACTTCCAGTCTGCTACCACACGATGCACTTCCTCGTCGCTGACGAACGCTCCATGCACCCGGGTTGCAACACCGCCACCAGGGGGGAGGAACAGCATGTCACCATGACCGAGCAGCTGCTCAGCACCGCCCTCTCCCAGAATCGTGCGGGAATCGATCTTGGACTGCACCATGAATGACAGGCGCGTCGGGATATTGGCCTTGATAAGACCTGTCAGCACATCCACCGATGGTCGCTGCGTAGCGAGGATCAGATGGATACCGGCCGCACGTGCCTTTTGCGCGATCCGGGCGATCAACTCCTCCACCTTCTTGCCGACGACCATCATCATGTCGGCGAGCTCATCGACGACCACTACGATGACTGGCAAGGACTCGAGCACAGGAGGCTGCTGCTCCTCAATAAGCTGCATCGGGTCGGGCCGCCAGAGAGGGTCCAGTATGGGCTGTCCGGCCTTGGTCGAATCTGTCACCTTCTTGTTGTAACCGGCCAGGTTGCGAACACCCAGTGCGGACATCAACTTGTAGCGGCGCTCCATTTCGGCGACACACCAGCGCAGGGCATTGGCCGCATCCTTCATGTCGGTGACCACCGGAGTCAGCAAATGTGGAATGCCGTCATATACCGAAAGCTCCAGCATTTTGGGGTCGATCATGATCATGCGCACGTCCTGCGGTGTGGACTTGAAAAGCAGGCTCAGGATCATGGCATTGATGCCCACAGACTTGCCCGAACCCGTGGTGCCTGCGACCAGCAGGTGGGGCATCTTTGCAAGGTCCACAATCACGGGCTTGCCAACGATGTCGTGGCCCAGGGCCATGCTTACCGGTGAGCCGGACTTGTCGAAGTCAGGTGAGGCAAGCACCTGGCTCAGCATGATCATTTCGCGGTGCTCATTGGGAATTTCGATGCCGATCACGGTCTTTCCGGGAATGACCTCCACCACACGCACGCTCACCAGTGCCAGAGAGCGCGCCAGATCCTTGCCAAGCCCGGTGATGCGGCTGGCCTTGATGCCCGGTGCAGGCTGCACTTCGAAACGCGTGATCACCGGCCCAGGGTTCACGGCGGTGACCTGTATCTCGATACCAAAGTCATTGAGCTTGAGCTCCAACAGCCGGGACATGGCTTCCAGGGAGTCTTTCGAGAAACCAGCCTTGGTATTGCCTGTCCACTCGTCCAGCAGCGAAATGGCCGGGAGATCGCCTGGATTGGGAGCCGTAAAAAGACGTCCCTGCCGCTCCCTCTCGACGCGGGCGCTTTTTACGGAAGGCGCTTTCGGCGCAGCCGCAATGGTCGGCGGCACACGGGTCTTTTCCTTTTCGATGTACACATCAAGGGCCCGTTTTCGCGTCTCCAGAATCTGCCGGGTATCGCTCTGCTCCTTGTGTTTCTCCAGCCATCCCCCAAGGGAGCGCCGCACCAGACCCAACAGAGTCAGCGTCAGGAATCCCGTCTGATCTACAACGCGCAGCCACGAAATCTCGACGGCTATCGTCATGCCCAACAGGAAAATAGCGAAATACAACAATGTGCTGCCTATAACGGCGAACACAGGCACTGTTACATCCACCATCATGGAACCGATTACACCACCAGCAAGCCAGGGCAGACTCTGGTCAATCTCGAAATGCATGGTGGCTAGAGCACAGGCTCCCACGGCCAGCAACACGATCCCTGCCAGCTTCAATGAAAACATGGGCCAGGAAAAT
>CAISYX010000236.1 GCA_903889815.1 uncultured Gammaproteobacteria bacterium | reverse complement strand
GTTCTTCGATGCCCGCAGACTGGATCAGAAACACGAAAGGGCCGGCGCTGCCGTCCATGATGGGTCCGTCGGGAGCGCTTACATCGATGTACGCAGTGTCTATGCCAAGTCCGGACATAGCAGACATCAGATGCTCGATGGTAGAAATCCTGACATCCCCTTTGATCAGCGTTGTCGACAGGGTGGTATCCCCTACGTAGGACGCTTTTGCCGGAATCTGCACCATTGGATCGAGATCAGTCCTGGTGAAGACAATACCCGTGTCAACAGGCGCCGGACGCAGAGTCAGGTAGACTTTCTCGCCATTGTGCAGGCCTACGCCTGTGGCTCTGATGACATTCTTGAGGGTTCTTTGATTCAGCATGAAGAGGTGGTTTCCCGAATGATTGTGACGCCTGCGTGACCGCCAGGTGCAACGAAGGCCAGATAGTAACAAAGATCACCTGATAACCCAATAAGCGTGAGCGCCGGCTGCGCACCGGCACTCACGGTCCGGTAGTGTCAGTCTGCCTGACGACGCAGGAAGGCCGGAATGTCCAGATAGTCCATGTCCGTGTCGGAACCTACAGCGCGGCCCAGACCTGATTGCGGCATAGTGTGCGCAGACGCAGGGCGTGAGCGCGTTGTCGCAGGACGATCGAACTGACGGTAGTCGGTTACTACCGCAGTGGCTCGCGGCGCAACTTCGACAGGCTTCGGAGCGGCCTGCACGGCGGTGCGGGACCCCAGACCGGTCGCAACCACGGTGACACGAATCTCGTCACCCATCTCCGGATCAATCACTGTGCCCACAACTACGGTCGCATCATCGGACGCAAACTCCTCAATGGTATCGCCCACTTCTGTGAACTCGCCCAGTGAGAGGTTCTCGCCAGCCGTGATATTGACCAGAATGCCGCGTGCACCATGCAGATTCACAGCTTCCAGCAGCGGACTGCGGATGGCAGCCTCAGCGGCTTCTCGGGCCCGCCCTTCGCCTCGAGCATAACCAGTACCCATCATCGCCATGCCCATCTCAGACATGACTGTGCGCACGTCGGCGAAATCGACATTGATCATGCCAGGACGCATGATGAGATCGGCGATACCTTTCACGGCGCCGAGCAGCACATCATTGGCAGACTTGAAGGCGTCCAGCAGAGAAGCTGACTTGCCAAGCACTTCCAGAAGTTTCTCGTTTGGAATAGTGATCAGGGAATCGACGTGCTCGGACAGTTCGCGGATACCTTCTTCCGCGATCTTCATGCGCTTCTTGCCCTCGAATGGGAATGGCTTGGTCACTACAGCAACTGTCAGGATCCCAAGCTCCCGCGCTAATTGCGCGAAAATCGGCGCGGCGCCCGTGCCCGTGCCACCGCCCATGCCGGCAGTGATGAATACCATGTCTGCGCCGGATAGAATCTCGGCGATCTCGTCGCGATCCTCCAGCGCCGCCTGACGACCAATCTCGGGATTGGCACCAGCACCCAGACCCTTGGTCACGGCGTTTCCCATCTGCAGGAGAGTCTTCGCTCGCAGATTGCTCAACGCCTGAGCATCCGTATTGGCGCATACAAATTCGACGCCTTCAATATGGCTGGCGATCATGTGTCGCACCGCGTTGCCTCCGCCACCACCCACACCGATTACCTTGATGACCGCGTTCTGGGGCAAGCTATCGACTAGTTCAAACATAAGGCCTCCTGAGCATTTTTAAATTTTATAAACACATTCACGCGTTTTTTAACTCACAATCCAAAAACCAAAATTACAAATTCTTTTTAAGCCAGGCCGTAAAACGCTCCACCAAACCTGGCTGCGACTCTTTCGGAAGCGCTTGGAGATCCCGGTACTGTTGCTGCTTAAGTCCGTACAGAAGCAGACCGACGCCTGTGGAATAGATGGGGTTTCTGACGATGTCAGACAAACCTTTGACATCCTGCGGGAAGCCGATGCGCACCGGAGCATGAAATATCTCTTCCGCCAGCTCAACCACGCCTTCCATCTTGCTGGTGCCACCAGTAAGCACGATGCCTGCGGCCAGCATGTTCTCGTAGCCACTGCGCTGCAGCTCGGCACGGATCAAGGTAAACAGTTCGTCGTAACGCGGCTCGACCACTTCAGCAAGCGCCTGACGGGACAGTTCGCGCGGGGGACGGTCGCCTACGCTGGGGACCTTGATGGTCTCGCCGGCACTGGCGAGCTGAGTCAACGCGCAGGCGTACTTGATCTTGATCTCGTCTGCATTTTCAGTCGGCGTACGCAAAGCCATCGCGATGTCATTGGTAACCTGATCGCCCGCGATGGGGATTACGCCGGTATGACGAATGGCGCCTTCCGTGAAAACGGCAATGTCGGAAGTGCCACCCCCGATATCCACCAGACATACGCCCAGCTCTTTCTCATCTTCCGTCAGCACGGCATAACTGGAGGCGAGCTGCTCAAGAATGATCTCTTCGGTTTGCAGACCGCAGCGCTTGATGCATTTTTCAATATTCTGCACGGCATTGATGGCGCAAGTGACAAGATGGACTTTGGCTTCAAGTCGCACACCTGACATGCCCAACGGCTCCTTGACCCCTTCCTGGGAATCAATGATGTACTCCTGCGGAAGAATGTGCAGCACTTTCTGATCTGCGGGTATGGCCACAGCCTGAGCGGCGTCGATGACGCGCTCTATATCGGCACGGGTGACTTCTCCGTCCCGGATGGCCACGATGCCGTGAGAGTTCATGCTGCGAATATGGCTTCCTGCGATGCCGGCATATACAGAATGTATCTGGCACCCTGCCATCAACTCTGCTTCTTCGATGGCACGCTGAATGGACTCCACAGTTGACTCGATGTTGACAACGGTTCCCTTCTTCAGACCCCGAGAGCGATGGCTGCCGATGCCAACAATATCGAGACTGCCATCGGCCTTGATGTCACCGACAATGGCAACGACTTTTGACGTGCCGATATCGAGGCCGACGATCAGATTACCGCGCGCCGAGTCGCTCATTGTCCGCGTGCTCCTCTGAAAAATGGACTCAACAGTGCTCTGCGAACTTTGTTGCCATGTGCAGATTTCATTTCAATGCAACCCCGTCTGGCATGGGAGGTTTCTTCCTGATTGAGATACCGTGATTGTACCGTAGATCAACTGTTTCAATAAGAGAAAATTCATTAAATAGATAACGATCGTACAAGGTCACGAATCGCTGCATTCTTTCGATCACGTCGTTGCTTCCGAGTGTCATTCGTACGTCATTGCTCAGCACCAGACTCCAGCTTCCGCGCTCATTGAATTCGAGCTCGCGAATACGCTGTCCTGTCGACAGAAGCATCTGACCTAACAGCTGATACTGCTCCATGACTCGTCTCTCGGTACCGCTTGGACCGTTGAGACGCGGCAGACCCATATCATGCTCCAGCGAGTTCGGCTCGAAGGACTCCCCATACTGATTCAGCAAGCTGTTTTCTCGCCATCGAGCGATCGCAACTTCCTCACTGATGGCAACTGAAAGTGTATCCGGCCACATACGGGTAATGGTGGCCTGTTCTATCCAGGGATTCGCTTCAAGCTGTGCCTTGATGGCGCGAACGTCCACACCGAAGTAGCCCGCATCCAAATGTGCTGCAAGGATTGCTCGCACATCGCCCTCATCTACGCGTAGCAGGGAATTCTCCATCTGCACTATGCGCACAGGTTTGCTGATGGTAGAGCCGATGGTCTGCAGATTCTGGATGACGATACCCGCCACAAGGGCAACAAGCACAAGCAGCAGAATCCCGACGCGACTGCGCCGCTCTGGTGCGGGAACGGGCTTGGGATTTACGCGATTCAAAGGCACAGCGCCACGAGGAATATCCCGAATGCCGCCATGCGCTGAAAACCCTTTGTCATCACGTGCCATTTTTCATTCCTGTTGCGCGTATTCGCGTTTCAACGATCGCCTGTCGATGCCAGCACCTTCAGCAGCAATTCTCCGAAACTCAGACCACTTGCCTTGGCGGCCATGGGCACAAGACTGTGATCCGTCATGCCTGGAACTGTGTTGACTTCCAGGAGCCAGAACTGCCCCTGTTCATCACGCATCACATCCACTCTTCCCCAGCCTTCACAACCCAGCGAATTGAAGGCCTGCAGACACAGTGAATTCAATGTCGCGGTGTCCTCGGCACTCAAGGGCGCGGGACACAAGTATTGCGTGTCATTGGCAATATACTTTGCGTGATAGTCATAGAATGCATGTGTGGTGCGCAGCTCGATGGCCGGAAGCACTTCGCCTGCCAGCAGCGAGACGGTGTACTCTGGCCCTCGAATGTAGCGCTCGGCCATGACCTCGGAGTCGAAGGTTGCAGCGCGTTGCCACGCTTCCTGCAATTGTTCTGCTGTAGTGACGATTGACATGCCGATGCTGGAGCCTTCGCGCACAGGCTTTACCACCACTTTCTCGAAAGCGACAAGCACCTCGCTCCAGTCGGTTTCAGCCGTCAGAAGGCGGAAGTCTGGCGTACTCAGGCCGAGTCTTTGCCAGATGTATTTGCTGCGCACTTTGTCCATGGAAAGCGCAGAAGCCAGGACGCCACTGCCGGTGCATGGAATCTGCATGAACTTGAGCAGCCCCTGCAGCGTTCCGTCTTCCCCGCCGCGCCCGTGCAGCACGTTGAAGACGCGTTCAATCCTGAGGCTTTGCAGCTTGTCCACCAGAT
>CAISYX010000235.1 GCA_903889815.1 uncultured Gammaproteobacteria bacterium | reverse complement strand
GGGCTCGGCTGTCGCCGTCCTGGCGACAGACGGTCCACACGAGAGCCTCTGACCTCCCGCTGCATGCTCGCAGTTCTGTGCCTCCGGCCGGCGCGTGGCTTCGCGCTTCGCTCACGGCGGCAGACTCCGGTGCAGACGTCTGTTTCGCGGGGCGGAGGCGCGGCAGGCGAAGGCCCTGTCGGCGCGTCGTGTGGCGCAGCGGTCAATACACTCCGCCGCGCACCCGGAATTACGCGTTGCAGGTCGAGTGAGGGGTAGGGGGGTGCGGGGCACGTGGACCGTCTGTCGCCAGAGCCGGTTTTTGCTCCTGCAAAACCGGCACTTCCGCCATCCATGGCGGTCGGACGGCGACAGCCGAGCCCCCATGGATGGGTTCACGGCGTGTCCACGTGACCCGCACCCCCCTACCCCTCACTCATTCCAACAACACGCAATACCTCACTCACCGTGGTCTGTCCCGCCGCCACCTTCTGCGCCCCGCTCAAACGCAAACTGCGCATCCCTTCCTTGTATGCCTCCTGCCGCAGTTTGGGCAAGTCTGACTTGTCATCCGCGAAACGCTGCAGCGTCTCCGTCATCGGCATCACTTCATAGATGCCCTGCCGACCCTTGAATCCTGTTTCCCGACATTCCAGACAGCCCACACTGGTGGACACGCTTTTCGGCAAGCGCACTTTCCACGGGCTGGTCAAAGCCTTCCAGTCCTCTTCGCCGATGCTCGCCTCGCCCTTGCAGTGCGGACACAGCACGCGCACCAGACGCTGTGCCACGACGCCCACAACCGTGGCCTTGATCAGGTAAGGCGCCACGCCCAGCTCCAGCAGCCGGGTAATCGCCGAGGGCGCGTCATTCGTGTGCAGGGTGGTGAACACCAGATGGCCCGTCAACGCGGCCTGGATCGCCATCTCGGCGGTGGGCAGGTCACGCACCTCGCCGATCATGATGATATCCGGGTCCTGCCTCAGCAGCGCCTTCACGCCGGTGGCGAAATCCAGATCGATATTGTCCTGCACCTGCATCTGGTTGAAGCGCGGCTCCACCATTTCTATCGGGTCTTCTATGGTGCAGACATTCACTTCTTCCGTGGCCAGCAGCTTCAGCGTGGAATACAGCGTGGTGGTTTTGCCGCTGCCTGTGGGCCCGGTGATGATGACGATGCCGTGATTATGGCCGATGATGGCTTTCCAGCGCGCCAGGTCTTCGCCGAGCAGGCCGAGGGTCTCGAAGGGCCGCAGCAGCACTTCCGGATCGAAGATGCGCATCACCAGTTTTTCGCCGAAGGCCGTGGGCAGCGTGGACAGCCGCAGCTCGATTTCTTCGCCGCTGGGGCTCTTGGTCTTCAGGCGGCCATCCTGCGGGCGGCGCTTCTCGGCGACGTTCATGCGCCCGAGAATCTTCAGGCGGCTCGTCACCGCATTCATCACCTGCATGGGCAAGGCGTAGACCGTGTAGAGCACACCGTCAATTCTGAATCGGACGTTCCCTTTTTCGCGACGCGGCTCGATGTGAATATCACTGGCGCGCTGGTCGAAAGCGTACTGCAGCAGCCAGTCCACAATGCTGACGATGTGCTGGTCATTGGCCTCCGGGTCCTTGATATTGCCAAGCTCCAGCATTTGCTCCAGATTGCTGAGACCTGGCACGTTCTTCGTGCCGGTGCGCGAGGCCTGACTGATGGAATTGGCCAGGCTGTAGAATTCCGTGGCAAGGCGCCTTATTTCCAGCGGATTGGCCACCACACGGCGAATGCGTTTCTGCAGCACGTGTTCCAGATCGGCTTCCCATGAGGTGATCCACGGCTCGGTGCTGGCAATCAGCACTTCGTGCGCGCGAACTTCCACGGCCAGAATGCCGTGGCGCTGGGTGAAGGCGTAGGACATGACTTGTGTGATCTGTGCCACGTCGATCTTGAGCGGGTCAATGCGGAAGTAATCCTGTCCGGCCTGTTCGGCGAGCAGTCGCGTGAGTGCTTCGATGTCGAGCGTGCGGTGCGGGGGAGCGAGATCAAGGAGATTCTGTTCGGCCAGCCAGGCGAGGACGGGCTTGCGCAGGGCATCGCGATCACGACGCAGCGCCAGCAGACCCTGAGCGGCGTCTTCAGCGATGTGGCCAGTGGCGACAAGCGCGGCTACAACCCCCGCAAGATCCACTGGTGTGCCGGGCGCTCTGTCCAGTTTCTTCGAGCTTGTGGTCAAGCTCATGGTCTGTCTCCTGCACCCGGTTTGTCGCTGTCCTGAAGTTGGCAACAAGTTTATACTGCGCGGCATCATTTACAACCCGGGTGGAAGCGAGCCCGGCGGCCGCTTGACTGTCTGTGGCGCGGTGCAGCGCAGGGCAGTGGTTCGCCGGACACGCCGTGAACCCATCCAGGGGGGCTCGGCTGCCGCAATCCGACCGCCAGGGATGGCGGAAGTGCCGGTTTTGCAGGAGTAGAAACCGGCCTGGCGGCAGACGGTCCGGCGAACCACTGCCCTGCGCTGCACCGCGCCACTCCCAGTTGATCCTCGTCGCCGGGCTCTCTTCCACTTCTCCAACGGAAACAACATGCTGCTGTACCGACTCTCGAACCTCACCCTCGCCTATGGCGACAAGCCCCTGCTCGACGGTGTCGACCTCACCATTCACAAGGGCGAGCGCATCGGCATCCTGGGCCAGAACGGCGCCGGCAAGTCCAGTTTCATGAAGCTGCTCTGCGGTCAGGCACTGCCCGACAGTGGTGAGCTATGGAAGGCCGGCGGCCTGCGGGTGGCCTATCTGGACCAGAACCTGCCAGCGCTGAGCGACGAGACGGTGTACGACTACGTGGCCGGCGGCCTGGACGAGCTGGGCGACCTGCTGCGCCGCTACCACGCCATGACCCACAGCGATGCCGACAGCATCGACTGGAGCGACCCGCGTCAGCTCGACCTCATGGCCGAACTGCAGCGCCAGATCGAGGCCCGCGACGGCTGGGCCTTTCAGCATCGCATCGACAGTGTGATCGACAGCCTGAAGCTGCCACCCGATTCCCTCATGCGTCATCTGTCCGGGGGCAGCCGCCGCCGCGCCGCCCTGGGGCGGGCGCTGGTGTGCGAGCCCGATCTGCTGCTTCTCGACGAGCCCACCAACCATCTGGACATTCCCACCATCGAATGGCTGGAGAAGCATCTGAACGGCTTCAACGGCGCCGTGCTGGTCATCAGCCACGACCGCCAGTTCCTGCAACGCATCACCAACCGCATCATCGAAGTGGATCGCGGCAAGCTGCGCTGCTGGGACTATGACTACGAGAGCTTCCTGGTC
>CAISYX010000234.1 GCA_903889815.1 uncultured Gammaproteobacteria bacterium | reverse complement strand
CTCGTATTCCACAAAGGTCTCCAGCAGCACGGGCTCAAAACCATATCTGTGCTTCCAGTCCCCGGGCAACTGACGGGCAGCTAGGGAAAGGATCTTTGAGGCCAAGCCTTTGGACTCGATCCATGGCAGAACCAAGAAGCGCGCATTGTTGATCACCAACTGCAAGTTCTTTTGCCGCTGCTCTTCGCTCCAGCCAATGAACCTCTCCCTGTCTTTTAATTTCCAGGCGCATGCGCAAAAGCTGATGCAGGCAACGAGTTGCTCCCCGGCAAATACGTTGTAGCGAATCTGACTACCCGACATGGCCGCATAGCCCAAGTAGTGATAGCGCGCCATGTATTCATTCCATAGCAGCGAAGTGGCTTTGCCACTCACCACTTGCAGTGTGACGCGCGCGAGCTCATGGACGGGCTGCTTGATAGGGGTTTGCGCATCGCTTGCGCTGGTGCTGGGGAAGCTCGCTCGCTTGCGCACCACGCCGATTCTCGACGGTGGCAGCTCAATGAGTCCATCGGCTTGCATGCGCAGCAGTGCCACGCGGCATGTCATGTCCTTGAGCTCCCCATTGGGCTTGGTCCATCCCCACAGCTGGCACAGTTGGCGCGATAGTGCGGATCGCTGAAGCTTTGTGTTCTGCGATATCAGATCGCGAATAGTCTGGATGTCATCAACGCTAAATTCGCGTGCGCAGTAGATGGTCATGAACTGTCGTGTGTTTACTGAGGGCGGCACGCTCGCATTTGCGCCAGACGCTGGGCATCCATCTGCCAGGGTAGAAAGGCGTTGATATCGACTGGCGGCGCATTGCCATTATCGGCGCAGGCCTGCAAATAGGCCGTCAGCCAAGTTCGCAGATTCAGGCCCCACAGCTTCATGGTGGCAAACAAGCTGTACATCGTAGCGGCCAACTCAGCAGATCCTTCAGAGCCGGAGCCGTTAAAGTTTTTCCTTCCGACGACGGGTGAACGCATGCTGCGTTCGGCGGCGTTATTGTCAATGTCAACCCATGGACAGGCGACAAACACAGTCAAGCCAGCCCAGTGAGCGGTCATGCTCTCTAGCACTTTGGCCGCCGGAGGAAAGGTTTCGTGATTGGCCACGCTTGCCGCGCAGTCGCTGGCCATTTGCCGCACTGCCTGCTCTAAATCGAGTTGGGCGCTTACGCGTTCGGGGCTGCCTATAAGGAGCTTCAGCCGCACAGCGTTGAGGTGGTACAAGTTGCCAATCCTGTCGACCCACTGGAGCGCCCACTCTGTGCTCTCAGGATATGAGTTGGCCAACGCCAAGAAGTCGCGTCTTTGATGGGCCCAGCAAAAAGCCAGTTTCACCCCGGGGTTGAGTCGGGCAAAGCGTTTGTAGCCAGAGTAGCGGTCGCAGCTGATGATGCCCTGATCGACGCCGGCCAGTTCGGCCGTGATCACCTCAGCGGCGCGCGACGCGTCGACCACGTAGTGAACCACCGAGCACGACTGAAACACCCACATGTACCAGCGGTGCCCAACCTTGCCCAGGATTTCGACGAAGACAGCCCAACGGGTTTCATCAGCATGCCAATAGGGCTCTGTACGAAGCTTTGACAGCAGTGCATCGTTCAGTGGTTTGAACAGCGGCGCTATGGCCTGCAGCCCACCGGCCAGAGTGCCGGGGGCCATATTCAAGCCGTGATCGGCCAGGTCCTGCAGCAGACGCTGACTGGGTCGGCCATAAGCGAACTTGTCGAGCAATACGCTGGTCCACACTGAGATACCAAACTTACCCCGCGCGATGAGCCGGGCAGGGCTCGGTGCGGTGACGATCCCTCTGACACAGCCGCATTGGCATGCTGGCACATAGCGATGGCGGTGAATAACACGCCTGTAGGCCTTGACCTCGATCTCCAGTACCTGCGTATCTTCGGTACCGGTAAACTCTTTCAAGGCCAGGCCGCATTCGGGACACTGCGCCTTCACCAGAACGATGTCCTCATGGCGTTCGCTCAGTTCGGCTTCAATGGTGCGGCCATGGCCGATCGTGCCGCGCTGTTGTCCGCGCTTACGGCAGGTCGCGGCTTTGGCGCGACTCTCGCTAGGTCGGCTTTGCTCGCTCTTTGTGGAGAAAAGGCGTTTTTGCAGGTCACGCACCTGAGCCAGTGCGAAGTCCAACTTGGATTGCAGTGCAGCATTTGACTTCAGGGTCTGCGCCTTCAGTTCACGCACGAGACGGTCGTGGCGGGCTTCTTGTTGCGCGCACCTAGCTACCGCCTTGCGGTGCAGTCCCTGCCACTGCGTAGCAGCCCGCTTCAATTCGATATGCTCTTGCTTTGTGATCGTGACGAACACTTGAGAAAAAGGCGCTGGCGCTACGTCAATGGCGGCCTTGATGGCAGCGGTGTCGGGGGAGGCGGAGGTTGCACGCACAAGTGCAACGGTAGGGGAAAAAGGGAATTGTGTCCAGCAATTTCTGTACTGGGCTATGGGTTCACCGAATACTTACGAACTTGAGTAAATATTCGGTGAACCCGT
>CAISYX010000233.1 GCA_903889815.1 uncultured Gammaproteobacteria bacterium | reverse complement strand
TCAGCTATTGAGAGCCGTAAAATCTGCCAGTAATGAAGCAATCATTGAATGCTGCTACTCACTACAGCCGCAAATGTACCGCAAGAAGTATACCGGACAGCTAAGCAGCAAAGATATCCATGTCCCTGTTGGGGGCTCACTTGAACCTGAAAACCGCTGGATGCTGCTTGCGGAGCTCATACCTTGGCAAGAGATCGAGGACACGTATGCCCCTCAATTCAATGCGAGAGTAGGTGCTCAAGCAAAGCCCGCAAAACTGGCGTTTGGAGCCCTCTGCATCAAGCAGCGTTTAGGGCTGATCTATGAAGAGACGGTTCTCCATATCTAGGAGATTGCCTTCATACAGTATCTTCCTTGGACTTGCAAGCTACTCAAGCAATTGAAGCATATAGGTCACACACAGACTTGACTACTGCCTCGCCTTAATTTACATTCCGGTAACATGAAGATTGCACACCGGCGTCATATTCATCTGGGTGCTACTTCGTTGAATCACTGCTATGTGCGGTGTGTGCGGCGTGCCTTGCTTAGATTATAGGATGAGCAGAGTGGGGCGAACTATGACCATCGCAAGCAGTGGCTGGTCTCTAGACTGAGAGTCATGTAAATGTGTATGCAACTGATATTGGGCTAATGCGGTGAAGAGCAATCACTGTCATGTGGTGCTGCATGTGGATATAGCGAGTCAACTGGCATGTACTCAGCAGGAAGTGAAGGAGTGCTGGACGCGGGTACATTCCGGTCATCCGTTAGTCGATGAATGGTTCAGACATCCTGCCTGACTCAGCACTGCCCATCAGGCGGCAGTAGACGATTTAATCGAGAAATGGCGCCTTCGGCTTTATGACATTGACTGGATTATGCAGGGTGTCAACTGAACCGATGACCACATGGAGAATGACGAAGACGAGCTATGCGGAAGTTTCTGGGAATGGCGCTACAGATGCCAGGCTTTGCTTACGTGCGCATCTTCGCCGACGACGCTGACGGGAAGAAGGCGTTCGGCGCTACAAAGATCGGACCAGTGCCTTCGATGGTGTTAACTTATACCCCTCACGAGCTCAATACGAGCAGGGAAGACATACTCTTGTGTTACCCATCAGCCTCCCAGAGTCACCCGCCCCCATCGCTCAGTTGATTGACCAGAACAGCGCCGAAACCACGCAACTCCTGAGGTATCCATGCAGGCCATTGCACCCACCATCAAACTCGGAGACAGCCGCCCACAGGTTGCGAATTTGTGTGAAGCATTGCAGTTCCTGATCGACAGGGATGCTTTCGCAATCATCGATCCTTCGGATCTCGATCGCCTGAAAGTCCAATTGCGCTCAGAAGAGCATTCAGGCTTTTACAAGGGCGCGGCGATCACGCTGGTGCAACAGTTCCAGGTACAGGCTGGCTTGGGCGACGGGCTCGCCGGCGTGGTTGAGGAATCGACCGCTGACATCCTCAACCGTCTGCTCAAGAAGTTCGGCGCTTTCGACGCTGGCACCGATTTCGTCGTGCCTGGCACGGTCAAAGACGCACACAAGCGCCCTCAAGGCGGCCTCGTCGTCATCGCCTTCGACCGGGATCTTCGCCGTTGGCAGGAACTGGGGCACACCGAGACTGACCCAGATGGCAAGTTCGAAATCCCGTATCGATACGAGTCCTTTCGCCAAGCGGAGGGCGTAGTCCAGGCCCTTCGACTGTCGTCCCGCGTCCCCGCAATAGCGCCCTCTGGCGACACGGCGCGGCAGGTTCTTTTCCCTACTCCAGAACAGCCTCTGCTAAAGACCCTCGGTGGTGGTTGAACAGCAAACGGCTGAGTTGCTCAAAGCAGGCTGCGAGAGCTTTGATGGCCGGATGACATGCATAGCCAGTTCACCCAGGGATGGGTGACTCCAGGCCACCTCTCCCCGGTATACCCAGCTACACAATCACCTTGCACTTTCCTGCGATTCAGCACGCAAGGGCTGGCCGGGAGTCTCACCATTTCTAGCTTGAGCGGGTGCTGCCAGGCCCCCCGTGCTTCGTGAGATTCGGCCCACTCTCGGCCCCGGCGCCCAGGGGCCAGATGTGGCCAATCTGCAGGAGGCCCTGATCGCCCTCGGTGAGAGCGGCTATTTCTGCAGCAACGACCCACCCATCCCCTACGAGCCGACACCGCCGCCAGGTGGGCCGACGCTCCAGCCCACACCGGACCAGCTCAGCAAATACCTCAAGGTGCTGCGCGACCGGCGCCGCTTCCAGACTTACGACGCTGCCTCCGAGATAGTGGTGACCTGGTTTCAGGCCCAGGCCGTCCTCACTGATCCTCCCGCTGTGGTGGAGGACGCCACCGCCAAGCGGCTCAACCTCGAACTGCGCGAACGCCGCCTCTTCCCCGAGGGCATCCAGCACAGCATCGTCGGCCAGGTGCGCAAGCGCCCCAGCGGCACCCCACTGGCCGACATCCTGGTGCGCGCCTCCCTGCTCACCGGCCGCGACACCCTCCGCCTCGGCGACACTCGCTTGCAGCTCGGCTGCTTGCTGGACGAATTCCACAACTAGTCGCGGCGCCACGCACTGAATGCGCAAATCGCGTCCGTACGCTGTGCTGATGAGACCGTGGTCACAGCCCCCATACGGCAAATCTCATGAGCAACTCCAATGACAGCCGATCAGGCCGGACTGGACGCAGGTCTACGGTCGCGCGATGGGCAAACCTGCCTCTTGTGAAGGCCATTGCCATTGCGCTTGGAGTCAGCCTGTTCGGCTTGCTCATCGCCTTCCATTCAGACGCCAAATCCGAGCTACACAAGCAGTTGATGACGGCATCTCTGGCATTGCTGTTCGGCGCCTGCTTCGGCGGCATCGTGAAGATGCTTCTCGACGAGGCCGTGGCCGAGAAGCGGCGGCGTGACGATGCGGCGGCGTTCGTCGCCAATGTCCTGGCCGACCTCAAGAAGGTGTACGACCACGTCGAACGGGCACGGCTGCTGATCCCGGCGCACCAGTCAGCCAAGACCTACGGCGACGAGATGCGGGAGGACGTGACCTCAGGGGTCGTTCAGCTTCGCAACGTCATCCGTGCCTTGCAAGGTCGCGTGGCCGGCGTGCCTGTGGGCCTGCAGCAGCTCGTTCGACCGGAGGTGGCAGAAATGAAGCGCTATCTGCTCGAGCTGATGGAGGAGTTCTGTGGCGAATACAAGCATCTGGCCGATCTGCAGCGGTTCCATGAATCGAGGGCAGAAAAACTTGCGAAGGCGTTTGCCGAGGGCAGCGCAGACATACCCCAAGAGCAGATGCCCACCTTCGTCTGGTCTGCTGTCAAGCAGTTGCCGAGGCTGTCCGAGTTCATGCAAGGCGGGCGGGAGTATCAGACGAGATTCATCGGGCCACTCGACGCTGCCAGCGCAGAACTGAGAAACGCGCATGCCACGTTGATCGGGCATCGGTGGTGAGCGATCTGCTGATGGCTGGGTGTTGGGCAGCTCCAGGTCATAAGTCTTCTGTATCCCCAGCTACACAACCATCTTGCACTTTCCTGAAGCCCTGCCCCTCCAGGACTGACCAGGAGTCTCACGATTTCTACACTGAGCGGGTGCTGCCAGGCCGCCCGTGCTCCGTGAGATCCTGCCTCCCCTCAGCCCCGGCGACCAGGGGCCTGCAGTGGCCAACCTCAAGGCCGCCCTGTTGTTTCTCCACGCCCGGGGCCATTTCCTCAGCAGCGATCCCCCCGAGCCCTACACCCCACCCCCGGCCCAGGGCCCAGACCTACAGCCCACCCCGGCGGAACTTGAGAAGCTGGTGGAAACGCTCAGGCGCAGCCTCCAGTGGGATCCAGGACGCCCCCCGGTCGCCCTGCCGCGGCAGGCCTACGACGAGGCCACCCAGGCGCTGGTGGTGTTCTTTCAGGCCCAGGAGAACCTCTCCGATCCGGTTGGCGTCGTGGCCGATGCCACCGCCAAACAGCTCAACGCCTGGCTGCGGGAACGGGGCGGCTTTGCAGAGGAGAAGAGACGCCTGGAAGGTCTGGTGCGGCAGCGCGCCAGCGGCACTCCCCTGGCTGGCGTCCTGGTG
>CAISYX010000232.1 GCA_903889815.1 uncultured Gammaproteobacteria bacterium | reverse complement strand
TCAGGCAATTGATTGGCATAGACAGCATTGTCTGCCAGCAGTACTTTGCTGACTCCCGGGACTGACGCCGCCGCTGCTGCGACGCCCGCACAGGAAGCGCCAGCCACAAGTACGTCCACACCCGGACCGATAGCCAGCGCGGCGGTAATAGTGCTCAGTGTTGCAGGCTTCAAGGAAGCATTGTCGTGCTCTGCGATAACCAGGATGCTCATGTTTCGTCCTTCAACAAACGTGCGTATGGGGTGATCTGAAAGCGGATGGTCAAATGACCTTGGCTTCCGTCTTCAATCTGGCAATCAGTTCATCGACACTGCCAACTTTGATGCCGGCTGTGCGCACAGGCGGCGCTTCGACACTGACGGTGCGCAGGCCCGACTGGACGTCGACACCGAGGTCGGCAGGCGTCACCGTGTCAATGGGCTTCTTCTTGGCCTTCATGATGTTGGGCAGCGACGCATAGCGTGGCTCGTTCAAACGCAGGTCGGTGGAAACAACCGCCGGCAGCGTGAGCAGCACTGTCTGCTCACCACCATCGATTTCACGGACCACTTTCAGTTTGCCATCCTGCACTTCCACGCCACAGGCGAAGGTTCCCTGCGGCATGCCACTGATGGCCGCAAGCATCTGAGCAACCTGATTGTTGTCCGTGTCGATGGAGAGCTTGCCCACCAGCACCAGATCGATGTGCTCGCGCTGCACGATAGCCTTGAGCAGCTTGGCCACAGCCAGTGGCTGCAGCCCGTCTTCAGTTTCGACATGAATGCCACGGTCAGCGCCAAGTGCCAGGGCGGTACGGATCTGCTCCTGACAGGCCTTTTCGCCAATCGACACCACGATGACTTCGTCGGCCTGACCCTTTTCCTTTATTCGAATAGCCTCTTCCACAGCAATCTCGCAGAAGGGATTGATTGCCATCTTGGCATTGGCAAGCTCGACGCCACTGTTGTCGGCTTTGACGCGCACTTTGACATTGGCGTCGACAACACGCTTGACGGCCACAAGAATCTTCATGGATTCTCCACTGGGAAATGAAATTTGAATGCAAGAGAGCGAATCACGAGCGGCGCAGCCACGACAACATTCTGTCAATAAACCTGTGCGGGGCGCCCGAAAAAGGCTGCCAATAATGCCGGGTTTATCCGTGAGCGTCAATTGAACAGCTAGTTCGACAATAGCGGCACAAAGTTTGCTGGCATTGATCAAAATGCCAAGACGCACACCGTTGCGAGGACTTTCTCATGCGCCATCGATATGCCCTGACGCTTATGTCACTTTGCTTCGCCAGCCTGCTGGGGGGCTGTGGATTCGTCGCTGCACCTGTCGCCGGCACCGCGACAACAGCTGCGCAGCTGACCGTCAAGGGTGCCGACAAAGGCATCTACTACAGCAAGGAAGCGGCAAAGAATGTCGTCGAAGCGGCAGGAAACGTCTCCAGCGCTGCCGCAAACGGCCTGCGGCCGGTCACCAGCGAAGAAGCAGCGGCGCTTCATGAGCGCTTCTCGGACCGTTGAGAGCCTGCACCAAGCACAAAACGCTGACCATCGCTCCAGACCACCCAGGCACTGGCGCCATTCACCGTATCCTCCTGCGCCAGATCTGCAAGCTGATAGAAAACCGCACGGGTGAGTAGTGCCTGCAGGCCTGCCCGCACTTGCAGGAGCGGATGCGGTCCGCCATCCCTTTCCTCCACCCATAAAGGATGCCGGCCATTCGCCGTGACATGCTCACCCGTGTTGAGTTCAAATGTGAGAACAGCCTCCGAGCCATCGCCCGTTACCTGCAGCAGAACCGCCACAAATGGACAATCGTCGACCTGGATCAACATTTTTTCCACAGGGGTCACGAGATAGAACTGACCGTCCGCCTCCCGTTGCAGGATGGAGGCGAACAGGCGCACAAGTGCGGGACGCAGAATCGGACGACCTTCGTGAAACCATACGCCATCAGCGGTGATGCGAATGTCTATCGCGCCGCAGTGGGGGGGACTCCCCAGGGGCGCTGAAGACGCGAACAGGCCATTATCGTCAGCGCTCAGAAGGGAATCAGGAGGGGTGCATGGGGTGTCATTCATCACCCATCACGGTACCAGACTATCCACGTATTGACCAAGCGCGGCGACCAGCAGTTTGTCCGGGGTTTCTTCGTACAGACCCAGTATTCCGGCCCGCGTTTCGATCGACACCACATCGACTATTCTCCCCGTCGTCGTATCCAGCACGGTGAGCTGGATGCGGGCCCGATCAAGTCCGAAGGCATCCTGCACCTCCTCGCCTGTGCGATAGCGCAGGGTGTCCGCAATTTCCGACCAGGTACCGACAGTGTCTTCCCACAACAACACCCGCGGATAGATCACGAAGTCGATGCGGTTAAGCGTCGCTGACTGTCGCGCATCGAAAAGAGATTCCGAGCGCTCCGCGCGCAGCACTCTTGGAAACAGCCTCCGCACCTCGCCCGCGAGGATCATCGACAGGCTGTCATCTGGGGCCTGCTGAAGACTGGGCAGGTCCAACGCCGCTGCGGGGCGCAGAAATGGGTATTGTTCGAGTCCACTCAGAGCAACGTAGAAACTGACATCCTGAGACAGCACCCAGTGTGCGCTGCGCTCCACCTTGTGATCGTCCAGAATACCGGCGTCGGAAGTCAGTGCCAGGCTTTCGCTATAAACCTGCTGGAGTTCGCCACGCAGTGTCTGCACATTGCTGCAGGCAGTTGTGGCAAGCAAAAGAAAGATGCCGGTCATGGCGCGGATCATGGTAAGCAAACCTCAAAAAGGGGACTCAGGCGGCAAAGGTCGGCCGTTGCCAACACTTTTTGCCTTGATTCTTCATTGCTAGCACATTGCTTGCCAACCCTACATTTCCCGGACGCGGGAACACCGGCGACAACGATAGACATGATCCGCGCCTGTCAGCACCATGATCTGGGGAGGCCAGGTACATTTGCACAGCAAGTATCCAAGTTTCTGCGCCAGCTCGATTTCCCTCAGACGCTCCTGCTGTGTGACTGCCTGCGGCACCGGAGCAAGCTCCGGGAATGGCGGCTCCTGCACTTTATGGACGAGTTTCACGGGCGCAGACGTTGTGATCGGCGCGGAGGCCTCTGCGTCCGTGGTATCGAGCAGCGCTTCCAACTCCGTCAGATTCATGGCGCCTTCGTCCGCAACGGCAAAGGTTCGCTATCGAATTGCCGGGTTCGATTCAGAACCACATGAACAGGCGGCATGTCCGCCATGTCCAGCTTGCGCAGTTCCGCTCGGGCGTGCTCAACACTGGTGCTTCCTGCAGCCACGACGAAGACGATGTCACTGCACAATCTCCCGACAAGCAGTGTATCGCTGACATCGCCGAGGGCTGGCACGTCAAGAATGACTGTCTCATAACGCCGTTGCAGCATGTCCATAACGCGCCGAAAGCGTTTGCCTGCCAACAATTCCTGCGGATTTGGAGGCAGCACACCCGAAGGAATCACACCGATTCCCTTGCTCTTGAGCGTATGTATGCAATCCCGCCGCACGCAGCCCGTCGCGCAAATCACCGGTGACGGTTGCCGACAGCAAGATGTTCCTCTGGGTTTCCATGAGCATCAGCAGACTGCCCGTGACGGGACTTTCCTCACTGGCCGATGCAAACACCGGAGCCTGCACCTCCACCAGAGTTCTGGATTCAAACTGCGGTTCGCGAAGAAAGCCGAGCAAGGCAATGACCAGAGCGACTGGCAATCCAGCTAGCAGGAGATGGCGAGTATGGACTCTGAGCGGCCACCACCAATGCGGCATCTGACTGCCCGCAGAAAGTGCATGCGCAGAAGCGTCCTGCAATTCATCATTCTTTGTCACAGTTTTTCCAAGCCCGGCTTCGCAGGCACTTCAGGATCTGACATTGCGAGGAGTATCCTTGTCGCCGTACTTTCATTCATGTCATGTCGGCCGCTCTTTCAAGAGCTTGAACATGCACGCCGGCGCGGGAGCGACCATTGCAAGAATCAGATCAAGGGCTTTTTCGCTCACTTTTGCTTGATAATACTCCATTGCTGGATGTCAGAGCTCCCATGGAATTCGTGCGGGGCGCGTTTCCATGCGCCGAGAATCTGCCCTTGCTGGAGGATTCAGAACGTCAGCGTGTTGGCACGTGCTACAAGCAGGAAGGACAGGACGCCGCCATCGCACTTGGGCACAGACTGATCAACGGGCGCTTGAAGCAGGCAAGGATCGACGCCTGGCAGGCGTGGATCGACTCACACCCGGGCGCATGGCTTTACTGCTTTCGTGGTGGTCTGCGCTCTGCCATTACTCAGCAGTGGCTGGAAGAGGCCGGAACCGCATGTCCTCGCGTGCCGGGTGGCTACAAGGCGCTGCGGCAATTCCTTGTGGAGACCATTGAACAGACCAGCAGCAAACGCCAGTTCCTGGTGATCGCCGGCCCTACCGGATCTGCCAAAACCCATCTGCTGCACCGACTTCCGAATGGGGTGGACCTCGAGGGGCTTGCCAGACATCGCGGCTCCGCGTTTGGTGCCATGATTGCAAACCAGCCCAGCCAGATAGATTTCGAAAATGCACTGGCAATCGACTTCCTTCGCCAGGAACAGTTACCCCGGGAACGCATCTTTGTGGAAGACGAAAGTCAGGCAATAGGCTCCCTGTCTGTGCCATTTGCGCTCT
>CAISYX010000231.1 GCA_903889815.1 uncultured Gammaproteobacteria bacterium | reverse complement strand
CGCCAGCCCTTCGCCGAGGTCGATGGCGTATTGCCAGTCCAGTGCGCTGCGCAGACTGACACTGCCGCTCAGATCGGCCTGCAGCGAGCCACTGGCGTGCAGCGGAGCAGCCTGCAGACGCAGGTCGGTGATGTTGAGCGCCGTGCCGTCCAGACTGGCGGTCAGCGCCATGTGTTCGATCTGATGCAGCCGGCTATCCAGAGTCAGGGTTGCCTGCTCGAGGGTGAACTGCTGCAGCGACAGCGCAATGGGCAAGGGCAGCACGGCGGCAAAGGGGTCTGTGCCCAGCGGTGGCGCGTCCGCGGCAGGGACACTGGCCCAGACAACATCCAGTCCCTGCAGATGCAGGCTGTCCAGCACGAGGGTGCCAGAGAGCAGACTGAAAGGGTTCCAGCGCGCTTCCAGGCTGGCAATGCGCAGGCTGTTGCCGTCCAGCGTCAGCTGCAGATCTCTGGCCTGCATGCCGCGCAGCAGCGTGCCGGCGCTGGCGCCGACGTCAATCTCCAGCCCTGGGCCTCCCGCAAGTGCCCAGACTCTGGTCACTGCCCAGCGGCTCCCGGTGTTGGTACTGACCAGCGCGGCGAGCATCCCCAGCGTCAGCAGCACCAGCGCTGCCAGCGAGGCAAATGCAATGAGTGTGCGGCGGACAAGCTGGCTCACAGATCTGGCCCCATGGTGATGTGCAGGCGGAAACCGCCGTCATCCAGTCCCTTGGCGATGTCCGCACGGATCGGCCCGATGGGCGACATCCAGCGCAGCCCCATGCCGGCGCTTCTGGAGAGGCTCAGGGCATTCAGGTCGGTGAAGGAATTGCCGGCGTCCATGAAGACGGCCATCTTCCAGTTGGGGCGCACGGTGAAATCGTATTCGGCGCTGGCTGTCAGCAGATGCTTGCCCCCGATGACTTCGCCCAATTCATTGCGAGCCCCCAGGCTGCCGAACTGGTAGCCGCGCACACTCTGGTCGCCTCCGGTAAAGAAGCGGATGGAGACGGGCAGCACACTCAATTCATCGACGTAGGTAGTCGCGGCTTCCATGCGCAGCAGCGCACGGCCGGGGCCGATGGTGTGCACGAACTTTGCACTGGCGTAAAGCTGCAGAAAGCTGAGGTCAGAGACAAAGGCATTCGAGGCACCACTGACTTGTGTGAACACACGCCAGCCCCGCGTCGGAAAGATCGGGTCATCGGACGCCGTCTTGGTCCAGTTGATGCCCGAGATGGTCAGATTGCTGCTCTCGTGGCTGTTCACCGACACGGTGTTCAGCGCCGAGTTCTCGCGCTGGAAGTTGCTGAAGATGTTCTGCAGCCATTCTTCCCCAAGCAGAGGAATGTCGATGCTTGAACGATAGCTCACCCCGAGCTTGAAAGTGTCGATGCTGAAGGTGTCGTTGTCCTGTCCAACATAGCCCAGCGAGACGCTCAGGCTTTCGGTGGCCGGTTCGGCCATGGGAATGATGTGACTGATGTTGGCGCGATTCTCCATGGTGGAAAGCGCAATGTCGCCATTCTGGCGGTGCCCGGAGCGGTTGAAGTAGCGGTCCTCGTAGTTGACCGTCATGCGTGGCCCGTTGTCCGTGGTCACCCCCAGGCCCGCCGTCCAGGACCGGCGCGGCCGTACCTGGAGTGCGATATTGACGGGCACTGCGGACGCCGTGACAGCCGGGGAGGTCTGCGCGGCCGTGAGCTCCGGCGTCACCGCCACATCCATGAAATATTGACTGTTGTTGAGACTCTCCCGCAATTCCACCAGGGCCTCGGTGGAATAGGGCGAGCCGCTGGCAAAGGGCACGAAGCGGGAGATGAAACGGCCTGACAGCTCGTCAATCGGACTGATGTTGATGGTGCCGAAAGCAAAGCGGGGGCCCGGGTCGAAGTCGATGTGCACATCAGCGCGATTGCGCGCCAGGTCGATGGCCAGTTCCGAGCGTGAAAAACGCGCACTGAAGTAACCACTCTCGACAGCCAGGGCGCTCAGTGCAGATTTCAGGTTCTCATAGGTGCGGTGATTCAGAGGCGCGCCGCTGACCACAGGAGAGCTTGCCAGCAGCGCTTCGAAAGGCGCACTCTCCCCTGGCTGGGCGCCGGCGAAGCGCACCGCGATATCCCCGAACAACACCGGCTCGCCCGGCACGACGTCGATCTGCAAGGTCCAGCAGGCGTCGCTGCGCCCGAAGCGCAGCTGCTGGGATAGTCGGTAGAAGCCCAAGCCCTGCGCTGCCCTGTCGACTTCCCGTCGCACTTGCGAGCGCCGCGACTCGAGTCTGAAAAGATCGGCGTCGCAGCGCTCGTCGTCGATGCTGAGCAAGGCCTGGATGTTGGCTTCCAGCGCGGCGCTGGCACCAGAGACGCTGATCAGGGGGAGGGGCCCGGCGTCCTGCGCAAAGCCGGAGCCAGCCAGACTCAGCAGCGTCAACAGAAACAGAAAGCGTGAATTCATGGACCTCGGGATGGCGACTCGCAATGGGTGGGGGCGATTATGGCACCCCGTTTGCGCCGGGGTATACGGCATAACCCACACAGCAGGCAGATTGGCGAGCTGGCAGGCATTCCCTGCACGTCGGCGCCCGACAAGTTCATGGCGCTGGCGGCCCATGATGCGCTGGTGGATCTGCTCGGTCGCCTCGCGGTGCTGACGACGGCGAGCTGCGCCGATGCCCGCGGCGTCAGCCTGCGCGAGGCCGTGCTGGCGCTTGACTTGCTGGGTGCTGAGGAATTCGATGCCAAGGTGAATCCGCAAAAGATGCTGTTTCCGTTCGTCACAAAACCCGGCTAAACTCGGGCTTCCTTTTCAACTTACTGAGGACTTATGGAATTCCTGATGGACCCATCGATATGGGTCGCGCTGTTCACCTTGATTATCCTCGAGGTGGTCCTCGGCATCGACAATCTGGTTTTCATTGCCATTCTGGCGAACAAACTTCCCCCGCATCAGCGCGACAGGGCGCGCTACATCGGCCTGAGTCTCGCTGTCTTCATGCGCCTCGGCCTGCTCAGCGCTGTCTCCTGGCTCGTCACGCTGACTACCCCGCTTGTTACACTCATGGGCAAGCCTTTCTCCGGGCGCGACATTATCCTGCTGGCCGGCGGTCTGTTCCTGCTGTTCAAGGCCACAACAGAGCTGCACGAACGTCTCGAGGGGTCCATGCGTGTGCAATCGGAGAACCGCGTGTATGCGGGATTCTGGCTGGTGGTGTCGCAGATCGTGGTGCTGGATGCGGTGTTTTCGCTGGACGCCGTGATCACCGCCGTGGGCATGGTGAACAACATCTACATCATGATGACCGCCGTCATCATCTCGGTAAGTGTCATGCTGGCAGCTTCCAAGCCCCTGACTGAATTTGTCGGCAAGCATCCGACCATCGTGGTGCTGTGTCTGAGCTTCCTGTTGATGATAGGTTTGAGCCTGGTGGCCGAAGGCTTTGGCTTCCATATTCCCAAGGGTTATCTGTACGCGGCCATCGGCTTCTCGATCACTATCGAGTTCTTCAACCAGGTGGCCAATCGCAATCGCCAGAAGTCGGAATTGCGGATGCCACTGCGCGAGCGCACAGCGGCCGCCGTGTTCAGTCTGCTGGGCGGGCGCCGTTATGACCTGCCCGAGACGGTGAGCGAGAAGGCCGCCGCCGACGAAGAGTCTGCCTTCCATGTGGCCGAGCGCAATATGGTGACGGGTGTGCTGACGCTGGCCGAGCGCTCCGTGCGCTCGTTGATGACACCGCGTACTGATGTCTCCTGGGTAGACCTGGAAGACGATGTCGGCGCCATCCGGGCCATGCTGATCGAGACGCCCCACAGCTTCTTCCCCGTGTGCCGGGGCAGTCTGGACGAGATCGTGGGCATCGCCCGCGCCAAGGACCTGCTCAATGATCTGGCCGTCAATGGCAGGATCACACTGCGCGATGCCCTGCGCAAACCGATCTATGTGCCCGACTCCATTGCCGTGCTGCCGCTCATTGAGACTCTGCGGCGCTCCAAGGGCCAGCTGGTGCTGGTGGTGGACGAGTACGGCACCATTCAGGGACTGATCACCCCCATCGACGTGTTCGAAGCCATCGCCGGGGAATTCCCCGATGAGGACGAGACGCCGGCCATCGAGAGCATCGACGAGAATCAGTGGCGCGTTGCCGGCCATGCCGACCTGCATGAGCTGTCCCGTGTGCTGGAGACCAGTCTCTTCGATCCTGATATTGACGACTTTGCGACGCTCGCCGGCTTCCTGATGAGCAAATTCGACGGCTTCCCGGAAGTCGGCGCCATCCTGGAGCTGGAAGGTTTTGCCTTCAAGATACTGGCGGTGGAAGAGCAGCGCATTGCCAAGGTGCAAGTCACGCGGGCGCTGCTGCAGGAGCTCTACATCGGATGACGCAATCGGAGTACCAGCAGCGCGTCAAGGCTCTCTCTGACCGGCTGATTGTGCTGCAGCAACCGATCCGCATCCTCGATGCCATCAAGTGGCCAGCCCGCTTCGAGAAGGAGTTTCTGGACTCGGGCGGCACACAGTTGCCCGCCGTGGACGGCGCCTACTACGAGCGGCTCTCCCTCAACTTCCAGCCCGATACCCTGCGTGCCCAGTTCAAGAGCCTGCGCGAAGACGTGCACCGGCAACTCGGCGCCCATGACGGCCTGGGCACGATCCTGTGTGCCACCATCGATCAGTACTTGCTGGTGATCGAACTGCTGATTCACCGCGGATTGCCCGAGTTCGGTCGGTTCAGCCGAGAACTGTACGGTTCGGCATCCGACAAGTTGCGCGGTGACCACAAGACCCTGCGCAAACTTGGCGAAAAGCTGTGTCAGATTTTCTCGCTGCCGGCAGCGAGCCACATGAGCCGCCCTTATGGCAAGACCATTCCGGCGCCAGAGGCGGTTGTTATCCTGCGTCAGCGCTTGATGAACTATTTTCCCGGCGGAGACATCCGCGTCATGCTCAGCGACGGTATCGTGTCGGATGCGGCCGCGGGCGGCGATTACATCAAGATCAACCAGGATGCCGACTTTTCCGAGTTCGATCTGCAGATTCTGGAAGTGCACGAAGGCTGGGTCCACGTGGGCACGACGCTGAACGGGCGCAAGCAGCCCTGGGCCAGCTGGCTTAGCGTGGGTTCGCCCCGTGTGACGGCGTGTCAGGAAGGCCTGGCAGTGCTGATGGAAACGCTGACGTTCAGCTCCTACCCGCAACGGGCGCTGCGCGTGAGCGACCGCGTGGTGGCCGTTGACATGGCCGAGCAGGGCGCCGACTTCATCGAGGTGTATCGCTTCTTCGTGAATCGCGGACTCACGGAGCACGAGAGCTATCGAATCACGCAGCGCGTCTTCCGCGGCGGCACCCTGGCAGGCGGTTCAGTGTTCACCAAGGATCTGTCTTACCTGCGGGGTTTCGTGGAGAACGTGAATTTCATCCGCAGCGCCATCAATTCCGGCGTGCCCGAGATCATCCCCATGCTCTTTGTGGGCAAGGTGACCCTGGACGACATCCCGATTCTGTATCAGCACTACCTTGAAGGCACCATTGCCGGCCCCCATCATATTCCCGCAATGTTCCGCAACATGAATGGATTGTACGTCTGGTTCGGTTTCTCCAGTGGGATATCCGTGGTCAATCTGGGAAGGGTGCAGAAACACTTCGACCTGATCTTCCGTGAGATGCCCCGCAGTGACCCGCTCTATGATGCGGAACAACATCTGCTCCATCCACAGGCTCCGCAGGACGACATCGAGTCCACGCTGGGCTGATACTTCGAGAGGTCCAAACCGCTATGAAACGCATTGCTCTGTTTCTGATGACCAACCTGGCCATCATAGTTGTCCTCAGCATCACCCTGCGTCTGCTCGGCGTGGAGCGCATCCTCGACGAACAGGGCGCCGGGCTCGATCTGAACAGCCTGCTGATCTTCTCGTCGGTCTTCGGGTTTGGCGGCGCCTTCATTTCCCTGGCCATTTCCAAATGGATGGCCAAACGCAGCACGGGTGCGCGCGTGATTACGGCCCCTGCCAACAGCACCGAGCAATGGCTTGTGGACACCGTGCGTCGACAAGCACAGGCGGCGGGTATCGGAATGCCGGAGGTCGCCATCTTCGAATCGCCCCAGGTCAATGCCTTCGCCACCGGGGCATCCCGCAACAGCTCCCTGGTCGCCGTCAGCTCCGGCTTGCTGCAGACCATGACGCGCCAGGAAGCCGAAGCCGTCCTGGCCCACGAAGTGAGCCACGTGGCCAATGGCGACATGGTAACGCTGACCTTGATTCAGGGGGTGGTGAACACCTTCGTGATTTTCTTTTCGAGGGTCATCGGGCATTTTGTGGACCGCGTGGTGTTCAAGACCGAGCGAGGTCACGGTCCGGCGTTCTGGATTACGACCATCATTGCCGAGCTGGTGCTGGGCATTCTGGCGTCCGTCATCGTGATGTGGTTCAGCCGTCAGCGCGAATACCGCGCAGACTCAGGCGGAGCGAAACTGGCGGGCCGTCAAAACATGATCGCCGCCCTTGAGCGTCTGCAGATGGGGCAGTCTGCCTCCCTGCCTGACGAATTGGTCGCCTTTGGCATCAACAGCAAGGCCATGGGCTTACTGGCCGGCCTGCTGACCTCCCATCCGCCGTTGAGTCAGCGGATCGCAGCCCTGCGCAACGCCCAGGGCTGAGCCTTTATTTGCGAGCCCGGAAGCGCATGTCCAGTGTATAGGGATGCGCTTCGTGCGGAGCTCCAAGATCCAGATCCATCACACCCTGTGTATGGCCATGCTGCCAGAAGCGCGCCACGCGGCGTGCTTCTGCCTCATTGGCATTCACAGGGAAGGTGTCGTACTTGCTCTCGCCGATT
>CAISYX010000230.1 GCA_903889815.1 uncultured Gammaproteobacteria bacterium | reverse complement strand
CGGGGTCAGAGCATCGCCAGCGACCTGGACCGTGCCCGCAGTGAGCTGCAGAGCCTGAAGGGGCGAGCCGCCTCTCTGGAAGCGCTGCAGAAGGCCGCACTGGGGCGCAACAACGAAGGCATGAACCGTTGGTTGAAGGCTCGTAAAATAAGTGAAAACAAACGCTTGGGAGAGAGTATTCGTGTAGCTTCTGGCTACGAAACGGCCGTTGAAGCGGTGCTGGGCGATTATCTGCAGAGCGTGTGCATCGAGAATATCGACAACCTGGAAACCCTGCTTGCCGACCTGCCGGCGGGGCTTCTGTCTCTGGTGGACACCGGCGTGGAGGCCGGCAAGTTGCCCGCCGCAGCCGGGTGCGAAACGCTGGCCTCCCGCATCGAATCGAGCTGGGACAGCGCGGCCCTGCTGGCCGGCATCTATGTGGTCAGTGATCTGGCGGCTGCTCTGGCTCTGCGTGGCAGTCTCGCCGCCCATGAATCGGTGGTGACGCGCCAGGGCATCTGGCTGGGCAAGTCGTGGATTCGGGTGCGCAAGGCTGCCGACGAGAAGGCCGGTCTGCTGGAGCGCAAGGGCGAAATTTCCCGCCTGGAAGAGAATATCGGCCTGCAGCAGTCCCGTGTGGACGAGCTGCTGGAAGCGCAGACCCTGGGGCGGCAGGCCCTTCGGGATCTGGAGACACGTCGCGAGGACCTGCAGCGACAGATCGCCCAGACCGCCCGGCAGTACAGTGAATACAAGTCCCAGCTGGGCGCCCGCCTGATGAAAGTGGAGCAGACCACGCTGCGCCGTGAACGCCTGCAGCATGAGCTGGACGAACTGCAGCGTCAGCTGGCAATTGAAGAAGAGAACACCGCGCTGGCCCGCGCCAATCTGCAGTCGGCCCTGGATGCCATGGAGCTGGACACTGAACGCAAGGAATTGCTGCTGCAGCAGCGCGACGAGCGCCGCGAAGCCCTCGACCAGATTCGCCAGAAGGCCCGCCACGACAAGGATCAGGCCCATCAACTGGCGCTGCAGTCCCAGTCGCTGCAATCCCAGCTGAAATCAGTGCGCGACACGCTCGACCGCATGGCCTCGCAAGTGCAGCGCGCCAAAGAGAAGATCGACTCGCTGACGCGCCAGCTGCAGGAGTCTGACGCTCCCCTGGAACTCAAACGCGCCGAACTGGAGGCGCTGCTGCAGAAGCGACTGGAAGTGGAGGCCCAGCTCAATGCCGCCAAGGTGCAGGCCGAAAGCAATGAACACGCTCTGCGCAGCCTGGAGCAGCAGCGCGCGCATTGCGAACGCACGGCCGCCGCGCTGCGCGAGCAGTTGATGGAACACCGGCTGCGCTGCGAAGGCGACTTGGTCAAACGCGAAGCCCTGCAGGATCAGCTGCGTGAGAGCCGGTATGACCTGCACACTGTGCTGGCCACCTTGCCCGAAGGCGTGGATCAGGCCTTCTGCGAGCGGGAACTGGAAGCCCTCGCCGGTCGTGTGCAGCGTCTGGGCGCCATCAATCTGGCGGCCATCGACGAGTACAAGCAGCAATCCGAACGCAAGGTGTATCTGGATTCCCAGAACGATGACCTGGAACGCGCCCTCGTCACCCTCGAGAACGCCATCCGCAAGATCGACAAGGAAACCCGCACCCGCTTCAAGGAAACCTTCGACAAGATCAATGCCGGTCTGCAGGAGCTGTTCCCCAAAGTCTTCGGCGGCGGCCATGCCTATCTGGACATGACGGGCGAGGACCTGCTGGACACGGGCGTCACCATCATGGCGCGGCCCCCTGGCAAGCGGAACAGCACCATTCACCTGCTTTCGGGCGGCGAGAAGGCCATGACGGCCATCGCGCTGGTGTTCTCCATCTTCCAGCTCAACCCTTCGCCGTTCTGCATGCTGGACGAGGTGGACGCGCCGTTGGACGACGCCAACGTGGGTCGGTATGCGGCTCTGGTGAAGGAGATGTCGCAGTCCGTGCAGTTCGTTTTCATCACCCACAACAAGCTGACCATGGAAATGGCAAACCAGCTGTTGGGTGTTACGATGCACGAACCCGGCGTATCCCGCATCGTGGCTGTGGACATTGCCGAGGCAGCAGAATTGGCTGCCATGTAAGGCCTGATTCACATGCCAGCGTTTTTGCGTTATAAAACTGACAATTAGACAAAAGACTTAAGGAAAGAGCTGGGATATGGGTCTGCGTGAACTGTTGATACTGTTGTTGATCCTCGCCATTGTCGGTGTGATCCTGCGTGGCCTGTATGTGGCACTGCGCGCCCGTCGCGGTCAATTGCGCATGGCGCTGGACAAGAACATCCCCCAGTACGATCCCGACGAACTGCTTTCGTCTGAACTTCCCAATGGCGGCGCCCGCCTTGTGCAGCGTTCCTTCGATGAAGTGCTGCGCCGCAATTCTGAATACACGTCCCGCGATCAGACCATTCCGGTGTTGATGGATACCGTGGGTGAGGACGAGCCGCTTGATGCGGCGCCCCGTCAGTCAAGTGTGGCCACAGCCCGCAACGCGGCCCGCCAGAAGCATGGCATGCGCACTGCCATCAAGCCCGTGCATCGCCCGATTGATCGCATGGCGGCCGTTGCTGCAGCTGCGCAGGCAGCGAGCCCGGCAGTCATGAGTGCGCCAGCACCGGACACCCATGCGACAGAGTATTTTGACGACGATCTCGACGACGACGATCTCGACGACGACCTCGACGACGATCTCGACGACGATCTCGACGAAGACGATCGCGACGACGATGATGACTACGATGATGACTACGATGATGACTACGATGATGACTACGATGACGATGACGATGATGAGCACGATCAGTACGACGACGCTGACCGGGATGATGATGACGCAGAGGACAACGAGGCAGATGATTCTGAAGACCCGGAAGACTTTGAGTCCTGGGAGGAAGATCAGGATGGCGAAGACGACGAATATGAGGCTGAAGACTTCGAGAGCGTCCATGGCGATGACAACACCGATGAGCCTGGGCAGGACGTGCGTGCGTCCGGACGCCCCTCTGTCGAAGAGAAGGCTTCCAGCAGCGCCGACACCTGGTACGAGGACGAGGCAGTGCCTCCGGTAGACGACCTTAAAAGTGGTCCGCGCCGCTGGCTGCAATGGGCGGGCGAGAAATTCTCGGGCAAGGGCACCACGGCCCACGATCCGTCTGGCCATGTCACCGAGTCCCAAGAACGTGCCCATCGCGCGGAGCCCGTGCTCGGGCTTGGCAGCTTCGATGATCAGGAAGCTGTCTCTGCGCCTCGCAATGTGCAGGCGCCAGTCCGCAAGGCCCGCGAACCGCTGGACAAGTCCCGGCAGAAGGAGTTGAGCCTGGATCATCCGGACGACGATATTCTGTTTGACCGTGCAGAGCGTGCGGACGAGAAGCGTGAGCGTGAGGACAAGCCGGAGCAGACTAAGCCTGCGGTGCAGCAGGTTCGCGGGCAGGGCTCGCTCCCAAGGGAGGCAGTGCCTGCCGCGAGTAGCGCGCCTGCCCAGGACTTGAGTGAAGTACTGGTGCTCAATGTGGTGGCCCGTCCCGATCATGAGATTGCCGGGGTGGACCTTCTGCAGGTGCTGCTGGCCAATCAGCTGCGCTTCGGCGATATGGCCATTTTCCATTGGCATGTGGATGGCGCTGCACGATCTCCCGTGCTGTTCAGCGTGGCCAATCTTGTCAATCCGGGCACCTTCGATCTCAACAGAATCAGTGAGTTCTCCACGCGCGGGGTCTGCTTTTTCATGACGCTGCCCAGCGTGGGCAACAACATGCAGGCTTTCGACAAGATGCTGGAGGCGGCGCAGCAGGTGCGCATCGCCCTGGATGCCGACTTGAAGGATGACAATCGCAGCGTAATGACGGCGCAAACCATCGAGCATTACCGTCAGCGTGTGCGCGACTTCGATCTCAGGCAGTTGCGTCAGCCAAAATGACAGTGGGGTCTGATTCAGAGCAGAGTGAGGAGGAGGGTCTGGGGCAGGCTCCGGTTCGCGGGCTAGGCCCGCTCCCACAGCAGGACTTGCAGGAGCTGACCACGCTGCGTCAGCAGATCACGCACCACGATTACCTTTACCACACCCTCGATGCACCCGAAATTCCTGATGTCGAATACGACCGGCTGTTTGCTCGGCTTGAGCAGCTCGAAGCGCAGTATCCCCAGTTCGTCACCCTCGATTCTCCAACCCAGCGCGTCGGGGGTACACCCCTGTCCGGCTTTGCGCAGGTAACGCATGAAGTCCCGATGATGTCTCTGGCCAAAGTGTTCGATGAAGCGGACCTGGTGGACTTCGAGGCCCGCATCAAGAAGCGGCTGGACAGCGCAGCACCGATTGCCTACAGCTGTGAGCCCAAGATCGATGGTGTCGCTGTCAGCCTGCTGTACGAGGAGGGCGTGCTGGTGCGTGCCGCCACCCGCGGCGATGGCCTGTCGGGCGAGGACATCACCCACAACGTGCGCACCATTCGCGACGTGCCTTTGCGGCTGCCTGCCAGCGCTCGTGCTGGCACTGATGCGCCCGCCGTGCCCAGGCGTCTGGAAGTGCGTGGCGAGATCTACATGAGCCGCTCCGGGTTCGAGGCCGCCAATGCTCAGGCCGCAGTCACCGGTGGCAAGACCTTTGTGAACCCCCGCAATGCCGCTGCTGGCACCTTGCGGCAGCTCGACCCGCGCATTGCCGCCTCGCGCCCGCTGCGGATGTTCTGTTATGGCGCCAATATTCTGGAAGGCGACGAGACCGTGCCCTGGCCGACATTGACAGCCACGTTCGCGAGCCTTCAGCAGTGGGGGTTTGTGGTGAACCCTGAATTGCAGGCCGTCACGGGCGTCACGCAATGTCTGGTTTTTGCCCAGGCACTGCTGGCCAGGCGCGATGGGCTGGATTACGAGATCGATGGCGCCGTCATCAAGGTGGACAGGCTGCAGCTGCAGGCCGAGCTGGGCTTCAATGCCCGCACGCCCCGCTGGGCCATGGCGTACAAGTTCCCGGCTGAGGAAGTCGCTACCGAGGTGCGGGATGTGGAGTTCCAGGTGGGTCGCACCGGCACGATCACCCCAGTGGCGAGACTGGAACCTGTCTTTGTGGGCGGTGTCACCGTCAGCAACGCCACGCTGCACAACATGGCCGAAATTGCCCGGCTGGGCCTGCGCATCGGGGATCGTGTCATCATCCGCCGTGCTGGCGATGTAATTCCCAAAGTAGTGAAGGTCATCGAGAACGACGGGACCAATAAAGAGGCGCTCGTCACCCGCAGCGAGATTCTCATGCCTGCGCAGTGCCCCGCCTGCGGTTCCGCCGTGGAGCCCGATGGCGACATCCTGTTTCGCTGCAGTGGCGGGCTGGTGTGTCCCGCGCAGCGCAAGGAAGCCATCCGGCACTTCTGTGCGCGGGGCGCGCTGGATGTTGAAGGCCTGGGCGACAAGCTGGTGGAGCAGCTGGTGGATGGCGGCCTGATTCACGATGTGGCCGACGTGTTCCATCTGCAGCATGCCCAGCTGGCGGCGCTGGAGCGCATGGGCGACAAATCGGCGGCCAAGCTCATGGCGGCCATCGACAAGGCTCGCAGCACCACCTTGCCGCGCTTTCTGTTTGGTCTGGGCATTCCCGAGGTGGGAGAAGCCACGGCGCTGGCCCTGGCGAGTCACTTTGGCAGTCTCGAGGCCTTGCTGGCCGCCGATGCCGCAACGCTGGAGAGCGTCGAAGATGTCGGTCCCATCGTTGCCGCGCGCGTGGCGCATTTTCTGCAGCAAGCCGCCAATCGCGATGTCATCGCCCGCTTGCGTGACGCCGGCGTGCACTGGGCCGACCAGGCTGTGGTGGCGCAGTCCGATGTGCTGGCTGGTCAGATCTTCGTGCTCACAGGCACGCTGGAGCGCATGACCCGCGACGATGCCAAGGCGCGGCTGCAGTCCCTTGGCGCCAAGGTGGCGGGCAGTGTGTCGAAGAAGACGGACTGGGTTATCGCCGGCCCCGGCGCAGGCTCGAAGCTGGACAAGGCGGTGGAGCTGGAAGTGTCTGTCATGGACGAAGAGGCCTTCCTGGCCTTTCTGGCGGAGCACGGGAAGTGAACAGTGCAGCCGGCCGGTCCCTCGCTAGTCACGTTTACCACAGACCCGGCGCCATGCGTTCCTCTCTTCTGCTCATTCTGATGTCTCTGTCACTCAGTGCCTGTCTGAGCAGCCCCGGGCGCAGCGTCAGTGACGTGTGCTCACTGTTCGAAGATCAGCGTGCCTGGTTCCACGCCGCAGAGCAGAGTCAGCGGCGCTGGGATGTGCCAGTGGGGGTTTCCATGGCGTTTCTTTATCAAGAGTCCGCGTTCCGCTCCCGTGCCCGCCCGGCCCGATCCCGCATACTGTGGGTAATTCCCGGGCCACGTCCGTCCGATGCCTTTGGTTATGCTCAGGCACTGGACAGCACCTGGGATGATTACCGCGAGTCCACCGGGAATCGCCTGGCGCGGCGCAGCAATTTCGCCCATGCCGTGGACTTCGTGGGCTGGTACAACGCCAACAGTGTCCGGCGCAACAACCTTGCCCGAGACGATGCCCGCAATCTGTATCTGGCCTATCACGAAGGCAATACCGGTTTCGCCCGAGGCTCTTATGCCGACAAGCCCTGGCTGCTGGAAATCGCCGACACAGTGCAGCGCAATGCGCAGCGCTATCAGGCGCAATACGAACAATGTGCCCCGGCGCT
>CAISYX010000229.1 GCA_903889815.1 uncultured Gammaproteobacteria bacterium | reverse complement strand
TGGTGTTGCCCGAGAACCGCTTCGACACCGTGTTCGCGTCGCAGTCGGTGCACCACATCACCGCGCTGGAACACTACCTGGACCAGGTGCGCCGCACGCTGAAGCCCGGAGGCCTGTTCATCTTCAATGAATTTGTGGGCGCCACCCAGTTCCAGTGGCCCGACGCGCAACTGGCCCATGCCAATGCCATGCTGGCACGCATTCCCGAACGCTACCGCGAGAGCATTCGCGGCCACGGCCTGAAGACCCACATTGAGCGGCCCACGCTGGAGCTGATGAATCAGATCGACCCCACCGAGGCCATTCGCTCGGCCGACATTCTGGCCGAGGTGGACGCACGCTTTGCTCTGGTGGAAGCGCGGGACTTCGGCGGCACGCTGCTGCAGCTGGTGCTGGAGGACATCGTGGGCAACTTCCGTGACACGCCCGAGGACATTGCGGTGTTGCAGTCCCTGTTTGACGAGGAACAGGCGCTGCTGGCCAGTGGGGAATTGCAAAGTGATTTCACGCTGCGGGTGATGCGCAACACGAAGTAGTCAGGCGTTGTGGCCAGACGGGTGCGCCAGGCAGAGGCGCCCGGCGGGTGAGCCAGGCGGCGCCGCCCGGTTGCTGAGCCGCCGCAAGGTTCGTCAGCGTGGCGCGGTGCCCGCCGCGTTGTCAGCGTTGTCGGGCTCGCGATCGAACAAGCCCCGCAGCCCGCTGCCCAGCGACTGCACGGCTCCCCCCACCGCATCGCCCACTGCACTGGCCCCCTCCCGAATTTGCTGACCCGTGCTGTCCAGCAGTGTGCGCATGTCGGGAATGCCTTCGAACAGCATCGCGCTGTTCAGGGCAGCCAGGACCCGCCGCGCGACTTCGGGTGCCGTGAGCGCTTCGTCATCGACGCCGATGTTGCGCACGCGCACCTCGGGCAGGCTGATGGGCGCCCGCGCCAGCTCGGTGTACAGCGTGATCTGCGGCCTCTGGATCACCAGTTCGCGGATGATGAAGCGCTTGCCGGGCGGTGCCGCATCGGGCGAGGCCTCGACCACCGGCGCCGCCGTGGCGCTGGGCAATCTGTCGAGCAGGTCCAGAATATTGTCGGTGACCACCCGCGATTCGTAATTCACCTGAGCGCCGGTTACCTCGATGCTGGTGATTTCGATGACATCGGTGAACAGCGTGTACAGGGCCACCTGAAAGTCCAGCGTCTCCAGCGCAACGGCATAGGGAGACTCATAGCCGTCGACATTCGCGATGGTGAGGCCGCGCACGGTGCCGCTCCCGGTCAGCGGCGAGAGGCTGGCGCTGGAGACTGTGACGGGGGTGCCCAAGGCGCTGGTGCCGGCGATCTCGATGCCGCGGCGGATGACCTGGTCGAAATAGACGTAGGTAATGCCCGCAAACACGAGACCGAGGACTGCCAGGCTGACGAGTATTTTCTTGAACATTGTGCGAGTGGCGCCCTGAGTGAGAATTGCTGTGGACCTGTTGGATTCTGCAGGGCTGGGTGGCTTATGTCGAGTGCGATTGGCGTCCGTTCGATGATAAAGGTCCTTGTAGTGTTCGCAGGATTTTTTTTAAAGAAGAGATCGCATACTCAAGTCCTCTCCAGGAGATGCATTTCTTTCAGCGACATGCGGCTTCCTCTTCGCCCCAAACAGACGAAAGCGCTTAGAAACGCAGTTGTTGGCGGTAAAGGTATCCCATGCACACACTAAATATAGTTGACTGCGGATCGGCGTACTTTGAGTGACGAACAGTAAGCGGATTTTTGCAAATAGAAGTCAGATTCTCAGAATGGCGAAATCATCTTGTCG
>CAISYX010000228.1 GCA_903889815.1 uncultured Gammaproteobacteria bacterium | reverse complement strand
CGTGTCTACCAATTCCACCACCTGGGCAGGAGGAGATAATGCAGGCGCGCACTTTAGCCGCGCGAAAAGCGTCTGTCAATTCCCAAGCGAGATTTCTCAGGGTAATGGCTGTGGCACCCGTGTATACTGGCCGCCAGCTTACTAACACATGGCAGGATATGGCTAAGAAACCGATCGAAACAGACAGCGTCAATGACCCCTTCGCAAGTCGGGAAGCGGAAAACTACGAGAATCCAATCCCCAGTCGTGAATACATCCTCGAATACCTGGAGCAGACCGGCGAACCGGTGAGCTACGAGGCGCTCTGCGAGCACCTGAGCCTCGAATCCCATGACCAGACTGAAGCGCTGCGGCGCCGGTTGATAGCCATGACGCGGGACGGGCAGCTCATCAGCAATCGCCGCGGCGTTTATGGCCTGGTCAATCGCATGGAACTGACCAAGGGCAGGGTGCAGGGCAACAAGGACGGCTACGGCTTCTTCATTCCCGTGGATGGTTCCGGCGACCTGGTGCTGCCTGCGACCGAGATGCAGAAAGTATTTGATGGCGACATCGTGCTGGCGCGAGTGTCCGGCGTGGACCGGCGTGGCCGCAAGGAAGGCATGATCGTGGAGGTGCTTGAGCGCCGCTCACGGCAGATCGTTGGGCGTTACTACTATGAAGCAGGCTTCGGGGTTGTCGTTCCGGACAATCGCCGCAACAGCCATGAGATCATGATTCCCGAGAAAGAGAACAGGGGAGCCCAGGACGGCCAGTTCGTAGTGGCGGAAATCACCGCCTATCCGACTCAGCGCCGCAAGGCCGTGGGCTCCGTGGTCGAAATACTCGGCGATCACATGAAGCAAGGCATGGAAATAGATGTGGCCGTGCGCAGTCATGAAATTCCTCATGTCTGGCCCAGTGCCGTGCTGGAAGAATTGCAGGTGATTCCCGAAACAGTGCCGGAGTCCGATTCGGCCCACCGCGTTGATCTGCGCGCATTGCCATTTGTCACCATTGACGGAGAGGATGCCAAAGACTTCGACGATGCCGTTTATTGCTCGCCTGAGAGTGATGGCGGTTGCCGGCTGTATGTGGCGATTGCCGATGTGTCGCATTATGTTGCCGTGCACTCTGCACTGGATGAAGAGGCCATCAACCGGGGCAACTCGGTGTACTTTCCGGGCCATGTGATCCCCATGCTGCCGGAGGAGCTCTCCAATGGTCTGTGCTCGCTGAAGCCGCAGGTGGATCGACTGGTCATGGTCTGTGAGATGAACATGAACAAGCTCGGTCAGGTGCTGGATTACGACTTCTATGAAGGCGTCATCCACTCCCATGCGCGCATGACCTACAACGAAGTGGCCGATATTCTCGAAGAGCCGGAAACTGACATGCGGGTGCGTTCCAGAGAGCGGCTGCGAGCGAAATACGCTGCGCTGGTGCCAGCCCTGGAAACGCTTTACACCGTTTACAAGCGCCTTGCAAAGCTGCGACAGCAGGCAGGGGCACTGGACTTCATCAGCACCGAAACACGGATCGTATTTGGCGAAACACGCAAGATCAGCTCCATCGTGCCAGTGGTGCGCAATGAAGCCCATCGCTTGATTGAAGAGTGCATGCTGGTGGCCAACGTCTGCACGGCCCAGTTCCTGTCCAAATCGTCGCTGCCAGTCCTGTATCGGGTGCACGACGGCCCGAACATGGACAAGCTTGATAACCTCAAGGCCTTCCTGAAGGAGATGGGCATTCAACTGACCCGCTCCGCCAGGCCTGAGCCGAAAGACTACCAGCGCGTGCTGCTCAAGATCGCCGACCGGCCTGATGCGCATCTGATCCAGACGGTGCTGATCCGTTCCCTGCTGCAGGCGGTTTACCAGCCCGAGAACATCGGGCACTTCGGTCTTGGCTTCACGGCCTACACCCATTTCACATCGCCGATCCGGCGCTATCCCGACTTGCTGGTGCACCGCGCGCTGCGCTTCCTGATCCGTCACCCGCAGCAGACTTTGCACGTGCGCAAGGTGCCGGGCGCGGGCTCGCTGGCGCGCAAGCAGATCTATCCCTACGAGCTCAAGCACATGCAGAGCTTTGGTGAAACCTGCTCCATGACTGAGCGCCGCGCCGATGCAGCAAGTTATGACGTTGTGGACTGGCTCAAGTGTGAATACATCCAGGACCGCGTCGGCGAAGAGTTCAACGGCACGATCAGCAGCGTCACGGCCTTTGGCCTGTTCGTGGAACTGAGCGACATCTATGTGGAAGGACTTGTCCACATCACGGCGCTGAAGAACGATTACTATCAGTTCGACCCGGTCCGGCACCTGCTGCGCGGCGAGCGCAGCGGCGTGACGTATCATCTCGGAGGAGTTGTCCGTGTGAAGGTGGTGCGTGTCGATCTGGACGATCGCAAGATTGATCTGGGAATGGCAGACGGGCTCCCTGCGGGTGGCAACCCCGGTGCGCCCGTGGACGGTGCGCCTGTTACCGGAAAGCGGGCAGGCAAGGCGTCCGTATCTCAAGCTCGCAAAGGCAAGAGCAAGCCCCGCGGCAAGGGCGCGAAAACCGGTTCCTCGGAGATGAGTCTGCGCGAAAAGCTTGCTGCGGGCCTTGTGACGGCGCCTGTCAAAGACAAATCGGCCGCTCTGGAAGTCAAAGTCGCGGGTCGCCGCAAGCGCAAGGCAGGGTAAGGCAGTGAGCGCCAGGGAATGGATGTACGGACTGCATGCCGTCACTGAGCTGTTGAAGCAGCATCCTGAGGATGTGCTTGAGTTGTTGTTGCAGGCCGACCGCGAAGACAAGCGCTTCAATGAACTGAAGGCCCTTGCCGCGACTGCAGGAGTCTCCATGCAGGCGCTGGAGCGCCGGGAATTTGAGCGGCGCCTCAAAAATCTGCATCCGGGCGCAGTGCACCAGGGCGTCATGGCCTTGTGCCGCTTGGGCGGCAGTGTGCTCGACGAGCGCGGTCTGGATGCCCTGCTGGATTCCCTGAGCACCCCTGCGCTGCTGTTGGTGCTGGATGAAGTGACCGACCCCCACAACCTCGGCGCCTGTCTGCGCACCGCTGATGCGGCGGGTGTTCACGCCGTCATCGTCCCGAAGGACCGTTCCGCCCAGCTCAACATGACGGTACGCAAAGTCGCCTGTGGCGCCGCCGAGACCATTGCCTTCGTAGCGGTCACCAATCTAAGCCGCACGCTCGAATCACTGCAGGAACGTGGCATCTGGATTGCCGGTGCAGCAGGCGAGGCGCAAAGCACCCTGTACGAAACCGACCTGCGCGTGCCGATCGCCATCGTCATGGGCTCGGAAGGCAAGGGCCTGCGGCGCCTGACTCGTGAACACTGCGACTACCTGATGTCCATCCCCATGGCCGGCGCACTGAGCAGTCTCAATGTTTCGGTGGCAACCGGACTGTGCCTGTTCGAAGCCGTGAGACAACGGGCGGGGCTGGGGGCGGGTGCCTAAATACTGATTGCATGTTCACCAGCCGTTCTCTAGAATGCCCGCTCTTTATTTTCGGGGGAACTCCCCCTTAACTCCTTGTCTTACCGCGCTTCAGGCTCTCAACCTGCTGTTTGTCGGAAGACTCAATCCGAAAGGAGTCTCTATGAGACATTACGAAGTTGTATTTCTGGTACATCCTGATCAATCCGACCAGGTACCGGTCATGGTCGAACGCTACACCCAGATGATCAAGGACAGTGGCGGAACCATCCACCGTCTTGAAGACTGGGGCCGTCGCCAGCTCGCTTACCCAATCAACAAGATCCACAAGGCTCACTACATTCTGATGAATATCGAATGTGGCAGCGCCATTCTGGAAGAAATCACCACTCTGTTCCGATACAACGATGCCATCCTGCGCAACCTCGTCATGAAGATGAGCGGTCCCGTCATTGAGGAATCCTTGATTCTGAAAGGCGAGCGCGAGAGCCGTGAACGTCGTGCCCGTGCGGAGCAGAAGCGCAAGCTGGAAGAAGACGCGGCAGCGCGTGAAGCCGGCACTGCGGAAGGTGAAGAAGATGCAGCAGAGGAATTCGACGGTTTTGAAGACGCCGATGATCTGGATGCGGAAGATTCCAAGGATTGATTGGCAACGCCTCAGACCTGATCTGACCCTCAACCGAATTTATTGAAAGGATATGACCATGGCCCGTTTTTTCCGCCGTCGCAAGTTCTGCAAATTCACTGCAGAAGGCACCATCGAGATCGATTACAAAGACATCGAAACGCTGAAGGCGTATGTGTCTGAAACAGGCAAGATTGTTCCGAGCCGCATCACTGGCACCAAGGCGCGTTATCAGCGTCAACTGGCGACAGCGGTAAAGCGTGCGCGTCATCTGGCTCTGATTCCTTACACTGACAGCCACACCGCCTGATTCCACTTTTTGGTCGAGGGCTGCGAGCCGGCCTTTGACCGCTGTACTGGAGCAAGACGGAGAAGAGTATGAAAGCTCTGGCCGGGTTCGCGATGTCAGGCCGTCGCCAGGCAATACTGGCGGCGACGCTTCTTGGAATTCTGCCCTTGCTCAACTTCCTGAGCGCCCCGATCGTGGCGCTCGTGTGTCTTCGACACGGGAAGTCTGAAGCGCTGATTGTATTGGCGTGGGCTGTTTTGCCGGCAGCAGGCTGGGCGGTCGCGGGTGAAATGATTCCACTGCTGACCTTGCTGGGCGGTACCTTGCTGGCAGGTGTGCTGCGGAGCTTTGGTTCGTGGGAGTTCGCATTGCTGTCAGCCATCGGCGTCGGCATTGGCGCACAGCTGGCGCTTGTCGTCCAGCCTGGTTTTGTTGAATTGATGCAGCAGCAGATCGCGCTCGTCATGGCAAACCCCGAATTGCAGGATCAGGTGAACGTCCTGCCTGAAGATCAGATGCAGCAATTGCTGCAGATGTTTTACGGCATGATGCTGATGCTGCTGGCAGTGACAGTCTTGATGCTCGCAAGGTACTGGCAGGCCGCCTTGTACAACCCGGGAGGATTCAGGCAGGAGTTTCATCAACTGCGCCTGAGCTGGAAGACCAGTGCGATTCTGTGTTCCGTGTTCGTGCTGACGACGCTGGGTCCAGTCCAGCTGCAGCCCTTCTCGATTCTGTTTGTGCTGCCACTGCTGATCGCTGGCGTGGCGCTGGTGCACGGAATCGCTGGATTGAAGAAGTGGCCAGTCGCAGTAATGGCTATTTTCTACGTGGCAATGATGAGCCCCGTAATGACACAAATTCTGGTGCTGGCAGCGATTGCTGACAGTTGGGTGGATTTCCGGTCCCGCGTGCCGCCGAAGGTGTAAGGCCACAGGCAGGATCAGGGCGGGAATCGGAATATTTGCAAGATTTGATGAGGAAACAAAAATGAACGTCATTCTGTTGGAAAAAGTAGGCAAGCTCGGTGCTGTTGGTGACAAGGCGTCAGTGAAGGCAGGCTATGCCCGCAACTTCCTGTTCCCCACTGGCAAGGCCATCCCGGCAACCCGTACGAATCTCGAGAGCTTCGAGGCCCGTCGCGCAGAACTGCTGGCAGCGCACAACGAGAAAGTGGCCGTAGCCCAGACTCGCGCAGCCAAGCTGAAGGATCTGCGTATTGCGATCTCCGTGAATGCCGGCGAAGAAGGCAAGCTCTTCGGGTCCAT
>CAISYX010000227.1 GCA_903889815.1 uncultured Gammaproteobacteria bacterium | reverse complement strand
TCTCATATTCCGGCTCGTTTTCTATCGTCATCAGGAATGCCATGCCTACTATCACTCTCCCGGATGGAAGCACTCGAGTCTTTGAGGGGCCGGTGTCCGTCGCCGATCTAGCAAGTTCCATTGGGTCAGGACTGGCGCGTGCAGCGCTTGCGGGTCGCGTTGATGGGGTTTTGGTAGATACCTCCTTTGTAATGACAAAGGATTGCGAAGTAGCTGTCATTACGGATCGCGACACAGACGGGCTGGAAGTGTTGCGCCATTCATGCGCGCATCTCATGGCGCAGGCAGTTCAGCGACTGTTTCCGGAAGCACAGGTCACAATCGGCCCGGTCATTGACGATGGTTTCTTTTACGACTTCTCTTACGAGCGGGCATTTACGCCAGAAGATCTTGAGAAAATTGAAGACAAAATGCGGGAAATTGTTGCTGAGAATCTCCCCGTGTATCGCTCTGTATTGAGTCGCTCAGAAGCGGTCGCCATGTTTGAAGCAAAGGGTGAAAAGTACAAGGTAGAGATCATCAAGAGTATTCCGGGGAATGAGGCCCTTTCGTTTTATCAGCAGGGCGAATTCATTGATCTTTGCAGAGGGCCCCATGTCCCGGAGACTGGCAGATTCAAGGCTTTCAAACTGACTTCCGTGGCAGGTGCTTACTGGCGTGGTGACGCAAGCAACGAAATGTTGCAGCGCGTCTATGGTACAGCATGGGGCGACAAGAAGGCTCTGGAGCAGTATCTGCAACGTTTAGAAGAAGCAGAACGCCGCGATCATCGAAAAATTGGCAAAAAGCAGTCTCTTTTTCATTTTCAAGAAGAAGCCCCGGGGATGGTTTTCTGGCACCCAAAAGGCTGGACCATTTATCAAGTGATCCAAAGCTATATGCAGAGCCTGCAGCGTGAGAACGGCTATCTGGAGATTCGCACGCCTCAACTTGTTGATTTCTCCCTTTGGGAGCGCTCAGGTCATGCAGACAAATTTGCTGATCAGATGTTTAGTGTTGAGTCAGAGAATAGGCTGTACGCCATCAAGCCAATGAATTGCCCGTGCCATGTGCAGGTATTCAATCAGGGGCTGAAGAGCTACCGCGATTTGCCAATGCGTCTTGCAGAATTTGGTTCGTGTCATCGCTATGAGCCGTCCGGCAGTATGCATGGTTTGATGCGCGTAAGGAGTTTCACACAGGATGATGGCCACATTTTTTGTGCTGAATCCAGCATTCAGGATGAAGTCGCAGCGTTCATGAAGCTTTTGTTTGCGGTCTACAGGGATTTTGGCTTCGATGAAATTATTCTTCGATTATCTACTCGTCCCGCCAAGCGTGTTGGCAGTGACGAACTGTGGGACAAGGCTGAAGGCGCACTCAAGCAAGCGCTTCAAAATAACGGTATGCCTTGGGAGCTGTTGCCAGGCGAGGGTGCGTTCTATGGCCCCAAGATCGAATTTTCCCTCAAAGACTGCATGGGTCGCGTCCAGCAGTGCGGAACCATTCAAGTAGATTTTTCCATGCCGGAACGATTGGGCGCGCAATTTGTGGCAGAAGACGGAAGCCGGCAGACTCCAGTCATGTTGCATCGGGCTATCCTGGGGTCGTTCGAACGTTTTATTGGAGTGCTGATAGAGCATTACGCGGGGTCACTCCCCGCGTGGCTTGCACCAGAGCAGGTTGCTGTGTTGAATATTACAGATAACCAGGCTGAATATTGCGAATTTGTCAGAAAGTCTTTGGCTGACAAGGGGTTCCGAGTTATTGCTGACTTGAGAAATGAAAAGGTCGGCTTTAAAATCCGTGAGCACACAATTGGCAAGGTACCATTTCTTCTAGTTGCCGGAGATCGAGAAGTTGAAACTGGCACTGTTTCCGTGAGAACGAGAGCAGGGGAAGACCTTGGGGCAATGTCGATAGAGGACTTTGCTCATAAATTGAGAGCGGAAGTTGCGCGCTTTGGCCGAACCGCAGAGAATTGAGCTACAATGATCATCGAAGGTTGGTGCCTGCTTGTTGCACGCATATCAACTGCACTCATCATCAAATCTGGAGAGAATAATTAAGCGCCTATGAGGAGTAGTTCTAAGAAGCCCGTAATCAACGAGCATATAGATGCCAGCGAAGTTCGACTGGTCCTGGAAAATGGCGACCAAGCTGGCATTGTGTCTATAGAAGAGGCGAGAGCTGCTGCCAGCGAAGCGAAACTCGATTTGGTCTTGATTGCACCCGAGGCGGAACCGCCCGTGTGCAAAATCATGGATTACGGCAAGCACATCTTTGACTTGAAAAAGCAAAAAGTTGCCAACAAGAAAAAGCAGCACAAGCAGACAGTGAAGGAAATAAAGTTTAGACCAGGGACGGAGGAAGGGGATTATCAGGTAAAACTACGCAACCTGATACGTTTCCTTAACGATGGAGACAAGGCCAAGGTGTCGTTGAGATTCCGAGGTCGCGAGTTAGCCCATCAGCATCTTGGGCTGGAGCTGGTTCAGCGGATCGGAAGAGATCTTGAGGACTACGGCACAGTGGAACAGGAACCCAAGATGGAAGGTCGACAGATCGTTATGGTTCTGTCACCTGCAAAAAAGAAGAAGCCATAGTAAGGTCCATTGCTGTCGCAGGAACTCTAGATGTTGTCTAGTTCCGTTTAAAAAGGCGTATTGCAATGGATTTTTTATTACTTGTGTTTCATAAACCAACCCTCAGCTGTCATTCAAAAATGAATTTTGAGTGACGACAAATGCGGAGTATGCAATGAGCAACAAGATCAAGACCCACCGCGGCGCGGCCAAGCGGTTCAAACAAACCGCCGGCGGTTGGAAGCGCAAAAGTGCTAACAAGAGCCACATCCTCACCAAAATGACGACTAAGCGTAAGCGTCAGTTGAGAGGCACGTCATTGGTTCACCCCTCTGACAAGCCGTTGATCGACCGTATGCTTGGAAAACGCTTCTAACATCATTTTTTTAAGGGGAATTAAAGATGGCCCGAGTTAAAAGAGGCGTCACAGCGAGACGTCGGCACAAGAAAGTTCTGAAACTGGCGAAAGGCTATTACGGCGCTAGAAGCCGTGTATACCGCGTAGCCAAGCAGGCAGTTATCAAGGCTGGACAGTACGCTTACCGCGACCGCAAGGCCAAGAAGCGCATGTTCCGTGGTCTGTGGATTACTCGCATCAATGCGCAATCCAGAGCAAACGGCATGACTTACAGTCAATTGATTGCTGGTCTGAAGAAGGCGAACATCCAGGTTGACCGTCGAGTAATGGCTGATCTGGCCGTGCATGACAAGGCTGCATTTGCCGCCCTGGTCAATCAGGCGAAGAGCAGTCTGGCTGCATAAGCCGATCGAGTTGACATCATGCCAGATACTAGAACCCTGGTTGAGTCGGCACTAAGCGCAATTGCTGATTCCAGTGATGAAAAGTCCCTGGATCAGCTGCGCGTCGATTTTCTGGGCAAGAAAGGCAGTCTTACGGAATTGCTGAAGGGCCTTGGCAAGCTGGCTCCCGAAGAACGTCCTGCGGCTGGCGAAAAAATCAATATTGCTAAGAACCAGATTCAGCAAGCGCTGGATATGCGCCGCGACGTTCTAGTTCAAGATGCCTTTTGCAAACAATTGAACCGTGAAAAGGTGGATGTCACCTTGCCTGGGCGTCGCCATGAGCATGGCGGGTTGCACCCTGTGAGTCGTACGATCGATCGGATCCAGGCTATATTCAAAGCTGCAGGGTACTCGGTTGCAGTCGGTCCGGAAATCGAGGACGACTACCATAACTTTGGCGCTCTCAATATACCTGACCATCATCCTGCTCGTGCAATGCACGACACATTCTATATTGATCCCGGCACTGTTCTGCGTACCCATACCTCCCCCGTGCAAGTGCGCGTAATGGAAGGTTCTGAACCTCCTTATCGAATGATTTGTCCAGGCAGAGTCTATCGATGTGACTCTGACATCACCCATACTCCGATGTTCCACCAGGTCGAGGGGCTTCTTATCGACAAGAATGTCAGTTTTGCCGACCTTCGCGGGACCATTGAAGAGTTCCTCCAAGCATTTTTCGAAAAAGATCTTGCTGTGCGGTTCAGGCCGTCCTACTTCCCTTTCACAGAGCCATCTGCAGAAGTAGATATGGCTTGTGTCATGTGTGAAGGAAAGGGTTGCCGTGTCTGTAGCCATACCGGATGGCTGGAAGTCATGGGCTGCGGGATGGTCCACCCTCGAGTGCTGGAATTGTCTGGAGTCGACCCTCAAAGCTTTACTGGATTTGCATTTGGAATGGGCGTTGAAAGGCTTGCCATGCTTCGTTATGGCGTCAATGACCTACGTTTGTTCTTTGAGAACGATTTGAGATTCCTTCGGCAGTTTAACTGACAGCAAAAAGTAATAGCACTTCCGCTGCATTCCATAGTATCGACCAAGAATAGAGAGTTCAGAATGATTTTCAGCGAACAATGGCTTCGTGAGTGGGTAAATCCGCCCCTGACTTCCCAGAATTTGATGGATCAATTGACCATGGCGGGCCTGGAAGTAGACAGTCTCGAAGCGGTGGCCTCCTCGTTTTCGGGTGTAATCGTTGCCGAGGTACAAAGTGTGGCTCCTCACCCTGATGCAGAGAAGTTGCGAGTGTGTCAGGTGTTTGATGGACTGATGGCTGTGCAGGTTGTTTGTGGTGCCGCCAATGCACGACCAGGTCTTCGCGTCCCCTTTGCAACAGTAGGAGCTGTGCTTGCCAGCAAGACTGGAGACACAGCGATGACAATCAAGAAGGCTCGACTGCGCGGCGTCGAATCCAATGGCATGTTATGTTCCGCTCAGGAGCTTGGAATTGCGGAGAACTCAGATGGTTTGCTGGAGCTGCCGGCTGATGCGCCGCTGGGTAAAGATATTCGAGATTATCTAAGTCTCAACGATATGAGCATGGAACTGGATCTGACCCCCAATCGCGGTGACTGTCTGGGAATTGCTGGTATTGCCCGGGAAATTGCAGTGCTGAACAGCATGACCGCGACATGGCCGGCAATCATCTCTGTACAGGCCACAATTCCCGACACGATTACTGTGCAAATAGACGCCAAGGCGCAGTGCCCTCGTTATCTTGGCCGTGTCGTTAAAGGAGTGAATATCAGTGCTGAGACCCCAATTTGGCTGAAAGAGCGCTTGAGACGTAGTGGCTTGCGAAGCATTGACCCTGTAGTTGACGTAACCAACTACGTCCTTCTGGAACTCGGGCAGCCAATGCACGCCTTTGATCTGGACGCTTTGAGTGCTGACGTCATTGTAAGAATGGCCAATAGCTCGGAGAAGCTGGTCTTGCTGGACGGCAAGGAAATAGCTCTAGATGAAGATGTCCTGGTCATTGCTGACTCCGCGAGGGTTTTGGCGATGGCTGGCATCATGGGGGGCAATAATTCTGCCGTTAACTCATCAACCCGCGATGTGTTCCTCGAGTGTGCGTTTTTTTCTCCATTGGCAATTGCCGGTCGCGCGCGACGGTATGGATTGCATACTGATGCCTCTCACCGCTACGAACGCGGTGTTGATTATGCAATACAGGCCTTGGCCATGGAGCGGGCAACTGCATTGCTGCTTCAGATTGCAGGAGGGCAGCCCGGTCCAGTGACGGAAGCGCTTGGCGATCTTCCTGTAGCACCAATCATCACACTCGACCTTTCGAAGGTGAATCGCATTCTGGGACTGGAAATTCCAGTACTTAGAATTCGAGAAATTCTTGAGCGACTTGGGATGGTTGTCTTGACGCTGGATGCACAGCACTTGCAGGTCAAGGTGCCTAGCTTTCGCTTTGACCTGAGTCTCGACGTGGATCTGGTCGAGGAAATTGCGCGAGTTTACGGATACAACAATCTACCCAAGACCCGCACCTTGAGCCCCATGACGCTGGGCACAAGCACGGAGACTCGTTCGGAGCTTAGCAAGGTCAAGGATCGGTTGGCATCATTGGGCTATCAAGAAGTTATTTCATATAGCTTCGTGGAACCTGGCCTCCAGCAAGTCGTCAATCCCGACGAGGAGGGAATAACTCTTCAGAATCCTATATCGGCAGATATGTCTGTAATGAGAACTTCACTCTGGACAGGATTGTTGAATACCTTGAAACACAATACCAACAGGCAGCAGGACCGCGTAAGGATTTTCGAATGTGGCCAAATATTTCTCAGACGCAATGAGCGCACAGTTCAACCTACCACTATCGGCGGTTTGATTTATGGAACCCTTGTGCCCGCACTTTGGTGCAACGATGGCAAGTTGCCGGATTTTTTCGATATCAAGGGTGATGTGGAGGCGATACTCGCGCTCTCAAAAGGTCTGGGAAAAGTATCGTTTGTCCCTGCAAAGCATCCTGCGTTGCATGCGGGCCAATGTGCAGAAATATTTGCGAGTGGTCAAAAAATTGGCATTGTCGGTACTTTGAGCCCTCAGATTCAGCGCATGCTCGACATTAATAAAAAGGTGTATCTATTTGAAATAGCTTTAGATTCAATGCTTTCTTCCCAAATACCCAAGATGCATGAGCTTTCGAGATTCCCCGAAGTTGGTCGCGACCTTGCAGTTGTTGTAGATAATGAAGTTCCCAGTGAGGCGATCGAAGCAGCAATCCGTGTGGTTGCTGGATCAATGCTTGTCGACTTGCGAATATTCGATGTATATCAAGGTGATGCAATTGAAAAAAGTAAAAAAAGCATCGCATTGGGCTTGACCTTGCAGCATCCTTCACGCACTCTAGGCGACGAAGACATAAACGGAATAATTAACAGTTGTGTCAAAGAGCTACACGCTAAATTTAATGCAAAGTTAAGGAATTAACCATGGCAGACGGGGCACTGACCAAGGCGGAGATGGCCGAGCGGCTGTTTGAGGAGCTCGGACTGAACAAACGCGAAGCCAAAGAGCTTGTTGAGCAGTTCTTTGAAGAAGTTCGTTTGTCGCTGGAGTCCAATGAACAG
>CAISYX010000226.1 GCA_903889815.1 uncultured Gammaproteobacteria bacterium | reverse complement strand
GCCTCGAGAAAGGCGCCCCGAAGCCCGAGAAGACGGGATTCAGCATGGACCGCGATACTGACTTTGTGGAGAGCGGCCATTTCATCGTGGATGAGAAGACACGTCAGGTGGAGCTTACCGAAGCAGGTCACGAGCATCTTGAAGAGTTGTTGAGCGAGAAGAATCTGCTGGAAGAAGGCGAGAGCCTCTATGCGGCGAAGAATCTCGGCCTGCTGCACCATATTCATTCCGCGCTGAAAGCACACAATCTATTTCACAAAGATGTGGAATACATAGTGCAGAACAAGCGTATTGTGCTGATCGATGAGCACACTGGTCGTACCATGGAAGGCCGTCGGCTCTCGGAAGGATTGCATCAGGCGATTGAAGCAAAAGAAGGGCTGCAGATTCAAAGCGAGAGCCAGACTTTGGCGTCTACTACGTTCCAGAACTACTTCAGGCTCTATCGGAAACTGGCTGGCATGACAGGCACTGCAGACACTGAAGCTTTTGAATTCAAGCAGATCTACAACCTGGACGTGGTGGTAATTCCATCCAACCGGCCGATGGTGCGTATCGACAAGAACGATCTGATTTTTCTGTCCATGGAAGAGAAGTACGAAGCCATCGTGCGAGACATCAAGGAGTTCAGTGCCAAGGGTGCGCCAGTGCTGGTCGGTACCGCCTCGATCGACACCTCCGAGATGCTCTCCAATTTCCTGCACAAGGAAAAGATTCCCCATGAAGTGCTGAACGCAAAGTACCACCAGAAAGAAGCGAGCATTATTGCAGAGGCGGGGCGACCTGGCGTCGTAACGATCGCCACCAACATGGCAGGTCGAGGCACCGACATCGTGCTTGGGGGCAAGTGGGAGCACGAAGTCACAGCGCTCGAAAATCCGACGCAGGAGCAGATCGAGGAAGTCAAGGAAGCCTGGCGCAAACGTCACGCGCAAGTCGTGGAGGCAGGCGGGCTGCACATCATAGGAACCGAGCGACACGAATCCCGTCGCATCGACAATCAGTTGCGCGGCCGCTCAGGTCGTCAGGGTGATCCGGGCTACTCCCGTTTCTATCTGTCACTGGAAGACAATCTCATGCGCATCTTTGCCTCTGAGCGGGTGAAGAATTTCATGCAGGCTCTTGGTATGGAGCGTGGCGAAGCCATTGAGCACAGCATGGTGTCCAAGTCCATTGAGAAGGCACAGCGCAAAGTGGAAGGCCGCAACTTCGACATCCGCAAGCAATTGCTGGAGTATGACAATGTTGCCAACGATCAGCGTTCCATCGTGTACCGTCAGCGCAATGAGTTGATGGCGAGCGTGAACATTTCCGAACTGATTACCAGTATGCGCCAGGAAGTGGCTACGCAAGTAGTTGCCACGCACATTCCACCACAGAGCGTGCCGGATCAATGGGACGTCGAGGCACTGGAACAGGCCGTCGAGGGGCAGTTCGCACGCAAGCTGCCGATTCAGCAATGGCTTGACGAAGATGAAAAACTTTTCGAGGAAACTCTGCGCGAGAAGATCGTGGCAGTACTTCATGAAGACTACGAGAAAAAGTCTGCACAAGTGGGCGAGAAGATGCGCCTTCTGGAGAAGCAGATTGTGCTGCAGATTCTCGACAACCTCTGGAAAGAACATCTGGCTGCCATGGATCAGTTACGACAAGGCATTTTCCTGCGCGGTTATGCAGGCAAGAATCCCAAGCAGGAGTACAAGCGCGAGGCGTTTGCTCTGTTTCAGGAATTGCTCTCCAATCTGCAGCATGAGGTAACCCGCTTCCTCAGTCATGTCCAGATCCGCACCAACGAAGAGATTGATGCTATCGAGCGGCAGCGCGAGGAAGAGCGTGCACGCGAACGCATTCAGTTCCAGCATGCACAGGCGGCGACCCTGGCACAGGAGGCCGCCGCCGCGCAAGCTGCTGCGGCCTCTGAGGTCAATGACTCACGTGCCACGGCGGTGCAGGACAATACGCCTTTCGTGCGCGACGAGAAAAAAGTGGGCAGGAATGACCCCTGCTACTGTGGCTCCGGAAAGAAATTCAAGCAATGTCACGGGAGACTGAGTTGAGCGATATGAGTTTTTCGGAAATCAAGGCAGAGGATCTGCTGGCAGTCGCCGGTGTAAAAGTGGCATCGGTCATGAGCGGCATTCGGTACAAGAATCGTCTGGACCTGGTATTGATGGAGATCGCGCCGGGTTCTACCGTGGCCGGCGTGTTCACGCTCAATGCCTTCTGTGCGGCGCCGGTGCAACTGGCGCGCCAGCATCTCGCGCAGAGTGGGGGCGCGATTCGTTATCTGCTGATCAACACCGGCAATGCCAATGCAGGCACCGGTCAGAAGGGACTTGACGATGCCGCTGCCTGTTGCGGATTCGTGGCACAGCATGCGGGTGTTGAGGCGTCTCAAGTGCTGCCATTCTCGACTGGCGTCATTGGTGAGAATCTGCCAGTGGCAAAAGTCGAAGCTGGCGTGCCCAATGCACTGAGTGCGCTGGGTGACGAGTGGCTGCAGGCCGCCAAAGGCATCATGACTACAGACACGCGCCCCAAGGCGCGCTCCGTGCGCGTGGACTGTCATGGCAAGTCAGTCGTCATTACCGGCATTGCCAAAGGTGCCGGCATGATCAAGCCGAACATGGCAACGCTGCTCAGTTTCGTGTTTACCGATGCAGCCATCGATCAGGCTCTGCTGCAACAGTTGCTGGCCTCCGTGGTAGACCAGTCGTTCAATCGCATCACGGTTGATGGCGATACCTCAACCAACGACTGCTGTGTGCTCGTGGCTACAGGTCAGAGTGGTGTGTCAATCACGCGTGCCAACACGGCTGTGTTCGAGCGCTTTGAAGACGCATTGCAGTCTCTAGTGCGAGAGCTTGCCAAAGACATTATCCGCGATGCCGAAGGCGCGAAGAAATTCGTGACAGTTGATATTCAGGGCGGCGCAGAACCGCAGGAATGTTTGAAGGTGGCGTATGCCATCTCCGAGTCACCCCTGGTAAAGACAGCCTTGTCAGCGTCCGACCCGAACTGGGGCCGAATACTCGCTGCCATCGGTCGTGCTGGTGTACCTGCTCTGGATGTCAGTCGCATCACCATTCATCTCGGGGCGGTCTGCATAGTGCAGAACGGTACCCTGGCAACAACTTACACCGAGGCGCAGGGTCAGGCCGAGATGAACAAGGCGGCTATCGACATCACGGTCAATCTGGCCCGTGGCAGCGCCCGGGAAACTGTGTGGACGTCGGACCTGTCTGAAGACTACGTTCGCATCAATGCCAGCTACCGCAGCTGACGCCCCACGCTGACCAGGAAAAGCCAGTGCCACCAGTTGTGCATGTTGCCGTAGGAGTGATTCAGGATTCTGCCGGTCAGGTCCTGATTGCACTGCGTCCGCCCAAAGCCCATCAAGGCGGACTATGGGAGTTCCCCGGAGGCAAGTGTGAGCCGGGAGAAGCAGTTGAGTCTGCACTGATCCGCGAGCTGGAAGAAGAGCTTGGTATCACAGCCCTTCGGCAGGAGCCTCTGTGCCGGATTCGCCATGATTATGGCGACAAGCAGGTTCTGCTGGACGTGCGCAGAGTGACTTCTTTTGCTGGCATGCCGATGGGGCGCGAAGGACAGCCGCTGCGCTGGATGGCGCCCGACGCTCTGAACCTGGTCGACTTTCCCACAGCCAACCGCGCAATCATACGGCGTCTGCAATTGCCAGATCTCTTGCCTATAACCGGTTC
>CAISYX010000225.1 GCA_903889815.1 uncultured Gammaproteobacteria bacterium | reverse complement strand
TCCACTACCGCTTTGCGGGCTTTTTTCTTCACTGCTTTCGCTGCTGCTGCTGCTGGCTTGGCCATAATTTATTCCTGATTCAATTGACTGCTTCTGTCGCCTTGCTTTTTTCAGACCTGCCTGTTCGGCGGAATGGAAGGCTGCTCAATACATTGTTACTTGCGAATAGGCTTGCGCGGACCTTTACGAGTGCGGGCATTGGTCTTTGTGCGCTGACCTCGCACTGGCAAGGAGCGACGATGACGAATGCCTCGGAAGCAACCAAGATCCATCAAGCGTTTGATAGCCATTGAAAGCTCACGACGCAAATCACCTTCCACTGTGAACTTTGCGACTTCAGCACGAACGCTGTCCAATTGCTCAGGACTAAGCGTGCTTGTCTTGGTGTGCGGAGCAATACCAGTGTTCGCACAAATGATTTTTGCCCTGGTAGCACCGATTCCGAAGACGTAGCCAAGGGAAATCACAATATGCTTATTATCCGGTATGTTGACACCTGCAATACGTGCCATATTTCTACTCCACTTTAGATTTTTACGTACGCGCCCAAATTTCTCTGAGCCAAATTACGGGGGGCAAAGGATATACTCTGACCACTGAAAAATCAACCAGACGACTTCAGCCTTGACGCTGCTTGTGCCTGGGCTCTGACGAACAGATAACTCTAACGACGCCATTGCGCTTGATCACTTTGCACTTGCGACACACTTTTTTGACTGATGCTCTAACTTTCACTTTATATACTCCCTCTCATTCGAGAACCTGGCTCACGTCGGAGAACCCCCGCGGTCAGTTCTGTATTATCAAAGGCCTCCGCGGCCAAAACTGCCCAGATTTGATTTCTTCATCAGAGAATCGTACTGATGAGACATCAAGTGCGACTGCACCTGGGACATGAAATCCATACTGACAACAACGACGATCAACATTGCTGTTCCACCCAGATTGAACGGCACATTGGCCATCATCTGGAAGAAATTCGGCAGCAGGCAAACGATGGTTATGTACACAGCGCCGAACATCGTGAGTCGCGTCAACACAAGATCAATGTACTTGGCTGTTTGTTCACCCGGACGGATTCCTGGGATAAATGCGCCAGATTTCTTGAGATTCTCTGCAACGTCTTTCGGATTGAAGACCAGGGCCGTATAGAAGAAGCAGAAGAACACAATCATTGCACTGAAAATAATGATGTATAAGGGCTGGCCTGGTCCAATCATCAAAGCCAGATCCTGCAGCCATTCAGCGCCTTCAGTCTGTCCGAACCACTGCCCGAGAGAAGCCGGAAACAGCAGGATACTGCTTGCAAAAATCGCAGGGATAACACCTGCCATATTGACCTTCAGCGGCAAATGGCTGGACTGCGCTGCAAACATCTTGCGCCCCTGCTGACGCTTGGCGTAATTCACAGTGATTCGACGCTGGCCTCGCTCGATGAACACAATCGCCGCAATCACTACGACGGCTATCAATCCAACTACAAACAGCAGCAGCCCGCTGATCTGACCCTCATATGCCTGCGTCAATGAGTTACCAATGGCACCAGGAAGACCTGCAACGATGCCCGCAAAAATAAGCATCGATATACCGTTACCCACGCCGCGCTCGGTAATCTGCTCACCGAGCCACATCATGAACATTGCGCCGGTAACCAATGAGACAATCGCTGTAAGTGTGAACGCCATACCCGGGTTGTAAGCCATGGGCGAAAGCAGCCCCACAGTCATACCAGTACCCTGCACCATCGCGAGCGCCAGAGAACCGTAACGCGTGTACTGGGTAATTTTGCGTCGACCTGACTCGCCTTCTTTCTTGAGTTGCTCCAGCTGAGGACTGACGGCCGTCAGCAATTGCATGATGATGGAGGCGGATATGTAAGGCATGATTCCGAGAGCAACGATACTCATCCGCTCCAGCGCGCCACCAGAAAACATGTTGAACAGACCGAGGAAAGTTCCTTCGTTCTGATTGAATAGATTCGTCAACTGGTTTGGATCAATTCCAGGTACCGGAATATGAGTACCAACGCGATACACAAACAAAGCGAAAACCAGAAACAGGAGGCGAGCCTTGAGCTCGCCAAGTCCTGCGCCAATCCTGTCTGGGTTGATAGTCGGTTTAGTCGCCATTGAGATCTACTTAGTCCTTGGTGCCAGCTTTCTTTGGAAGCTTCTTCCCGTTCTTGCCAACATTGTGGACGATTACGACATCAATCACCTGACCGCCAGCTGCTTCGATTGCAGCACGTGCTCCGCTGGTAACCTTCAGCCCCTTCAGTGTCAACGGCTTGCTTACTTCGCCGGACAGCATGACCTTGACGTGTCGTATGGATGCGGTAACGAGATTTGCGGCACGCAATGCTGCGAGATCGATAACTTCAGCTGCAATGCCAGCCAGCTCACTGGTACGCACTTCCGCAGTAATACGGCCAACACGTGAAGTAAAACCGAACTTCGGCAATCGACGCTGCAAAGGCATCTGACCGCCCTCGAAACCCGGACGCACTCCGCCGCCACTGCGTGCCTTCTGACCTTTATGGCCACTACCGCAAGTCTTGCCAAGGCCGCTGCCAATGCCACGACCAACACGTCGACGTGCCTTGGTACTTCCTGGGGCCGGGCTCAATGTATTCAGATGCATGTCCTACTCCTCGCCTTCGACTGACAACATGTAGCGAACCTTGGTGATCAATCCGCGATTGGCAGGAGTGTCAAGGATCTCGACGGTCTGGTGCATACGACGCAGGCCCAACCCTTTCAGGCACTGCCTGTGTCTTTCCATTGTGCCAATCTGACTGCGAACCAGAGTGACTTTGATATTCTTTGTAGCCATAGCTGCTAACCCAATATTTCTTCGAGAGTTTTACCGCGCTTTGCCGCAATGCTTTCCGGCGCGCGCATGTTTTTCAAGCCCTTGAAAGTTGCATATACAACGTTCACAGGATTAGTGGACCCGTACGTCTTCGCCAACACGTTCTGAACGCCTGCCAGTTCCATGATTGCACGCATTGCGCCACCAGCAATAAGACCGGTACCTTCCGATGCTGGCTGCATATAAACCTTGGACGCGCCGTGGCTGGACTTCACAGGATATTCCAGAGTGTGACCATTGAGAGACACAGAAATCATGTTTCGTCGCGCTGCTTCCATTGCTTTCTGGATAGCAAGAGGAACTTCACGCGCCTTGCCACGACCGAAGCCAACGCGGCCATTGCCATCGCCCACAGCTGTGAGTGCCGTGAAACTGAAGATGCGACCACCCTTGACGACTTTGGCAACACG
>CAISYX010000224.1 GCA_903889815.1 uncultured Gammaproteobacteria bacterium | reverse complement strand
TTGCCCTTGCAGGCGCTGAAGGTATTGCAGCTGAACAGGTCGTTGCAATACGCCACCTGGACGCCCTCTGCCACAGCGGCTGCCGGCGCAGCGGCGGCAGTGCTGACTTCCTTGCCGCCCAGCTTGTCGCAGAAACTTTTGGAGACCATGGCGTGACCGCTGGCGAAGCTGACGAAGCCCATGCCTGCGCAGGTGTTCTTGCCTGCACCCACTTCGTTGCCGAAGCCCTTGCATGCACTCTGGCCATGGCAGGACGTCAGGCCCTGGCAAAGGCTCACCTTCACGGGCTCGGCGACTTCCTGCGCGACAGTGCCGGCAGACATTGAAGCGCTGGCCATCAGCAGTGCTGCGGCGGAGTAAGCGAGTTTGAAGCCATCCTGAGTGTTCATCGTGGGACTCTCCTGGTGTTGCCATGCCGCACTTGCGGCGGAATTCGTTGAAACTGGTGTGCTGCGGGATTATGCCGCTGTGCCAGTCTATTACAAGCCCGGAGCCTGATCTGCGACATTTTGTCGCAAGCGCGCCGCACGTGCCTGTATACGGTCGAGCGCCAGTTTCAGCTCATCCAGGCGCTCGGCAAAAATTCTGGTTTCTGCGCCGGAAGGCAACAGGCGCGCCTCCTCGTGCACATATTCTTCCAGGTCAGCGCGCAGGGATTCCTGCGTCTGCGCTGTCCACTCGCGGGCGTTGGCCATTGCAGTACTGAACTGCTGCGTCGCCACATCGCCGAACAGCCTCGCCAGATGCGCTTCCCAGTCGATGTTCAGGCCTCCGAGGATGGCGTGGAGCGACTGCACAACGTGGGTGTCACCGCTCAGCTGCACGTCGGGGGAGAACAGAGCACCGGACTGCCCGCCTCCCAGGAGTACGCGCAGCAAGGCGCCCGCATCGGCCTTGATGCCTGCACTGGGCGCTTCCTCCTGCAGGGCGCGCACCGACAGTCGGGCATTGAGCACCAGCATGTAGACAGAGAATGCGACGGGCTTGCTGCACTGAAGCTGAACGGACTTGCCTTCAAGAGCGGCCAGCCGGCGCTGACTGCCGACGTCCTGCGCGATGACGGCATTGATCAGGCCTTCGATGGGCGCGCTCAGAGCAACGATGAGCAATGGGTTCATGTGGCCTCGATGCGCTCAGGTGGCGCGGGCGGATTTGAAGCCGATGTGGATGGCACAGATACCGCCCATGACATCGTGATAACGGCAATCGCTGAAGCCGGCGTTCGTCATCATGCCCTTGAGGGTGTCCTGATCAGGATGCATGCGAATGGATTCCACCAGGTAGCGATAGCTGTCAGCATCGCCCGTCACCAGCTTGCCGACGATGGGCCAGAGTGCGGAGTAACCGTCATAAGCCTTGCCCACCAGGTCGTTGCGCGGCTTCGAAAACTCGAGCACCAATGCCCGACCGCCGGGCTTGAGGACCTGATACATGGAACGCAGTGCCGCATCCTTGTCGGTGACATTGCGCAGCCCGTAGGCGATGCAGATGCAGTCAAAGGTGTCCGGGGCAAAGGGCAACTTTTCGGCATTGAGCTGGGTGTAGACCACATTGTCGGTTATGCCCTTGTCGATC
>CAISYX010000223.1 GCA_903889815.1 uncultured Gammaproteobacteria bacterium | reverse complement strand
TGGCCAAGGATGAGCAGCGCCGTCGCAACGACGCCGCATCGCTCAGGAGTTGAACAGCGCGTCGGGCGCAGCGGCTTCGATGAAGGTGAAGCGCTTGACGGTTCTGCCGTTCACTTCCAGGGTGCCGTCAAACATGGCCAGCGGGCGGATCCACAGCCCGCGCTCGCCATAGAGCGGTCGATAGACCACGTGCTCCTCTTCCGTCTCACTGTGCCGCGCAACGGCATAGACCTGATAGAGCTTGTCCTTGTAATGACGGTAAATTCCGGGGATGAGCGGCATGACAGAGCGTCTCCTTGCGCCAGGGTGAAGTGTCCGGACGGCAGCTTAGCAGAATTTTCCATGCAGGCTGCCGACGATCACAGTAGTATTGCCTTGGACGTGACGCCGCACGTTCGAGTGGAGCTGCGGTGCGGGCGCGTTCATCAAAAGGGATTGTTCAATGTCTGACTCACGATCACTCTCCGGCCTTTTTACTGCCACGCGCAGGTCTGTACTCGTCCTTCTGACACTGCTGCTGGCCGCCTGTGCCGGCACCGCGGCCCCCAGCAAACAGGAGCTGATTCTTGGCACCTGGGCTGGAGACTTCCAGGGGCAGAGCATCGTCCTGGTTTACAGTGCAACCGAGATTGCCGTGGAGTCCTTCGGAGTCAGTTTTCCCTATGTGTGGGTCGATGCAGACAGCATCCGGCTTGATGCCATGGGGCAGGAAGTCGTCAGTACCGTGGAATTCAATGGTCCCGACGAGATGATCCAGCGCAGCGCCCAGGGCATTCAGACACTGCGGCGTGTGCCCTGACGTCTAGCGGTCGTCGTCAGCGCCGGGGTCGCGGCGCTCGCGCATGAAGCTCATGGCATGTACACGCTGTTCCGGCGTGATCTGTGTGAATATCTCGACAGTCTGCTGCTGTGTGATCTCCAGATAGCGCATGGCGACTTCGCGAAGTTCATCAAAGGCCGCGTTCAGCGCTTCTTCATTCAGTTGCTCTTCGGTCAGCAAGCCATTCACACCCACTTGTGCACGGAAGATCTCGCCGCGCAGCGGTCGCATGGCATCGCGGTATTCGTCCATGCGGGGTTCCAGGCGCGCCAGCGTGGCTTCATCCAGGTCATCCAGAATCCAGGACAGATTTTGCGGCAGTGGGCGGCCGTTCGGGTCGATCAGAATGCGGGCGGCAATGCCCCCGAACACCAGCAGATTCAGACTGAGCGAAACCACCAGCACCCAGTTGATCACACGACGGCGATTCACGCTCATTCGGCACTCTCCGCGTAGTCATTGAGCGCCAGAAGGGACAGTTCTTCTTCCCAGGCCAACTCCTGGCCGGGAATGCCGAAACTGAAGAAGTTGGCCATGTAAATGCCGCAGATCAGCGGCAGGCAGGCTACCAGCGCTGGTCGCCATATCCATGCAAGCAGCCGGTCGGAATGTGGCAACAGCCAGTCAAGCGCTCGATCAAGCAGGCTGTCGCGGGTCAGATTCGCAGCACGCTGCAACACGCGCTGCTCCAGGCCTGGCATGGCAGGCACCGGCAAGGCGTCCAGCAGGGATTCCAGGCGTGCGTGCGCGTCCCCCAGCGCCTGTGCCTGATGATCGGCAAGCCGAAAGGCCTCAGCCGCGATGCGCTCATCCGCGGGCCAGCGCTCGGGCCGGCTGCCATGGATTTCGACGAGTTGCGCGAATCTTTCCGGTGTCATGTTCATGGTTAGCTCTGTACTCTGACGGTTGTGGTTGCCGACTCTCTACTGGAGCCTGTTTACTGCTTCAACTGCGCTTTCAAACTTCTTCTTGCCCGCGCCAGGATCGACTCCAGGGCGTCTACCGAGATGTCCATGATCAGCGCCACTTCCTTGTTGGAAAAGCCTTGATAATGGCTCAGCACGATGGCGGTGCGCTGGCGTTCCGGCAAGCCTTCCAGTGCCTGCCGCAGCGCCTCCAGCTGCTGTGTCTTCTCGGGGGCATCGGCTGGTCTGTCACTGCCCTCATGCTCGTCTTCGTATTCGCTGCTGATGCTCGACTTGTCCTTGCGCAGGTAATCGATGCACAGATTGTGTGTGATGCGGTGCAGCCAGGTGCTCACACTGGCTTTGTCACTCTGCCAGCTGTCTGCATGCGTCCACAGGCGCAGGAAGGTTTCCTGCGTGATGTCCTCGGTATCCTTGCTGTTGCCCAGCATGCGGAAGGCGAAGTGACTGATGGACTTCAGATACTTCCTGATGGCGGCCTCATACGCTTTCGCGTCACCGGCCTGAATCGCCAGCATCAGCCCTTCATCGTCTGTCATAACGAGATCCTTGCTCCGTAGACCATCTGCCTGGTGACAACGCGTGAACAACAGGATATTCCTGGCCTGCGCAGTGATCTCGTCGCCGCATTCTAAACGGCAGCACTGACTCTTTCATTCACTGTTCGCCTGAGTATACGGACGCCTGTTTGATATCCGTCGGGCGCTTCTTGTGTCTGCAGTTGCCTGCCGCCTATGAGGCATGTTTCATTATCTCAGCTGAGCAGCCGTACCTCCTGCTGCGGGCAAGGAATCGCAATGCCGGCCGCCTGCAAGGCATCATGAATGGCCAGATTGGCAACGTACTGGGATTCAAAGCGCACCGCCGTTCTTGCCCAGAAGCGGATGCCGAGGTTCATGCCGCTGGTGCCAAAGGAATCGATGCCCACCAGCGGCTCACGTTCGGTGCTGATGCCTTCCACCTTCTGCAGGGCAGCAAGCACTGTCCTGATGGCAAGCCGGGGGTCGCTCCGATAGCCCACGCTGACGATCATCTCGACGATGCTGTCCTTCTGGGAGTTGTGCAGGATCTCGCCCACGATGTGCTTGTTGGGAATGCTGATGCGCACCCCGTCCTCGTCGCTGAGCAGGGTATAGGCCAGATGCACTTCCTCGACGATGCCGCTGACACCTTTGACAGAAATCGTGTCGCCCACGACGAAGGGGCGCGCCAGGATGATGTTGAAGCCAGCGCCATAGTTGGCTACCAGACCCTGTATGGCCAGGCCGGCTCCCAGTGAGAGAGCGCCGATGGCGGCGACAAAGGGCGTCACACTGATGCCAAGCTTGCCGAGGGCGATGATGGTCGTCATCGCGATGAACAAGAGGCGAACGGAATTGGCGATGAAGCCCGCCAGAGTGACATCCACAGCGCGGCGCCGACACAAGGTCAGGATCACGTTGCGGATCTTGTTCGCGACATAGGTGCCCGCCAGAACGACGATGATCGCGCCGATGATCTGAAAGCTGTAGTCCACCAGAAAGGTGGTGATCTGAGAGTAAATGGCCGTGAACTGCAGAATTTCCTGTTGCATGGGACATACCTCGTAAGGAGAGCGGACCTGCATTGTAAAGGGAATGCGCCGGCGCGCGAGCGCGCATTTGCAGTATCGACGCGCCGCAACGCCCTGGGGTATTCTGCGGAGCTCATCCCTCATCAGGTCCTGTCATGCAGAACCCGATCCGCCCTGACGACAGCTTCACGCGTTCCGCCGGCCGGCAGCTTGCGCTCTATGGTGGCGCGGCCGTGGCGATCCTCGTCATTCTGATGTTCACGCTGGATTTCATTGCGGGCCTCACCAGCGCCAGCGGCGGTGGCACGGCGGGTGCGGTGGACGTCGAGAACCGGGAGATTACCGTCTACCTGCGCGAGGAGCCCCCGCAGCTCAACAGCATGCTGGCCACCGACGCAGTCAGCGGTATGGTGCTCGGGCATGTCATGGAGGGGCTGCTGCGCTACGACGCCAATGCCCAGATCGTGCCCGGCCTTGCCGAGCGCTGGGAGATCGACGGCACCCGCGCCGTGTTTCATCTGCGCGAAAATGCCCGTTGGAGCAATGGCGAGCCCATCACGGCGCAGGACTTCGAGTTTGCATGGAAGACAGCGCTGGACCCGGCCACTGCCTCGCAGTACGCCTTCATCTTCTATGCCATCAAGAATGCCGAGGCTGCCAATACCGGCGCGCTGCCGGTGGCCGATGTGGGGGTGCGGGCGCTGGATGCCAGGACTCTGGAAGTGGAGCTGGCCCAGCCGATCGCCTATTTCGACAAACTGGTCGCTTTCACCACCTATCTGCCGGTCTCGGAAGCCTTCTTCAACGCCACGGCCGGACGCTACGGCGCCGACGCCGACGAAATGCTCTACAGCGGTCCGTTCATGATGAGCAGCTGGGTGCATGGCGCCAGCCTGCGCCTGGAGCGCAACCCTTACTATTGGGATCAGGCGCGGGTGCGGCTCAATGCCATCAACGCCGCCTATGTGACATCCGACTCCAACACCTTGCTCAATCTCTACAAGGACGGCCGTATTGTGCAGGTGGACCTGACCGCCGAAATGCTGGAAGGCGCCATGCAGCAGCGCTGGCACCTGGACAGGTTCATGGACGGCAGCGTGTTCTTCATCGACTTCAATCACCGGCCCGATCGGGTCACCCGCAATGTCAATCTGCGCAAGGCCATGCAGCTGGCGCAGAACAGCAACGAACTGGTGGACCGGGTCATCAAGCTGCCCGGCTATCTTCCCGCCAAGAGTCTGTTCCCCGTGTGGCTGCAGGGCGTCGACAGGCCTTTTCGCGAGGAATTTCCCGCTCCCGAGGCCACCTATGATGTGGCCCTGGCGCGGGAGTATCTGGAGCGGGCCCGCCAGGAGCTGGGCCTGACGGAGTTCCCGCCCCTGGTGCTGCTGGCCGACACCTCGCCAGTGGCCACCATCTCCAGCCAGTATTATCAGGAAGTGTTCAAGCGCAACCTGGGTCTGGATCTGATCATCGATGCCCAGACTTTCCAGCAGCGTCTGGCCAAGATGGACGTGGGCGACTTCGACATCGTGCTCTCCGGATGGGGGCCGGACTACAACGATCCGCTGACCTTCGCCGATCTCTATGCCTCGTGGAACCTGAACAACCGTGGTCGTTACGCCAGCCCGCGGGTGGACGAGCTGGTGCGGCAGGCGCAGAGCTCAACGGACAATGCCCAGCGCATGGCGGCGTTTGGCGAGATCCAGCAGATTCTGTTCGACGACGTGGCGATGATCGGCAATTACGAACGTGGCAGGGTGTATGCCACGGATCCGCGGGTGAAGGGCATATTGAGGAGGGTGTTCGGGGCGGAGGTCGATTACACCAATGCGTATATCGAAGTGGCGCCCTAGTGCCACTGATTCGCATTGGGGGCGGGGGCGAGTCTTTCAGGACACGCCGTGAACCCCTCCATGGGGGCTCGGCAGCCGCCGTCCAGGCGGCTGACGGTCCTGAAAGACTCGCCCCCGCCCCCAACGCTGACCCGGTGCCACGCTGGGCACCTCGTTCAGTGGGAAAGAGAGAGCGGCTGACGCCGCGCGCCGAAGTAGCGCCCGCCTAGTGGCGGCAGGCAGCGTGAGGCGCTCCGCCCGCCGCTTTTTGCGCGGAGGGAGTGT
>CAISYX010000222.1 GCA_903889815.1 uncultured Gammaproteobacteria bacterium | reverse complement strand
TGGTCCAGCCCGTCAGCTCGCTGGACAAGCGCACGTTCTGACCGCTGCGACCAATGGCCTGAGCCAGATTTTCTTCTTCCACGGCCACATCCATCGTGTGGCTGTCTTCGTCCACAATGATGGACGCCACTTCGGCCGGTGCCATGGAATTGATCACCAGCTGCGCGGGGTTGTCGTCCCAGAGAATGATGTCTATACGCTCATTCGCCAGTTCGTTGGACACTACCTGCACACGCGAACCGCGCATACCGACACATGCGCCTACCGGATCGATTCGACCATCATTGGTCCGTACAACGATCTTCGCACGCGAACCAGGATCACGCGCCGCCGCCTTGATCTCGATGACTTCTTCCGCAATCTCGGGCACTTCAATCTTGAACAACTCGATCAGCATGCCGGGATCGGTTCTGCTCAGAAACAATTGTGGGCCACGTGGCTCCGATCGGACATCCAGCAGCAACGCACGAATACGATCTCCTACGCGGAAATTCTCACGCGGGATCATGTGTTCACGCGCCAGCAAGCCTTCGGCATTGCCTCCCAGATCCACTAGAACGCTCTCACGGGTCACTTTCTTGACTGTGCCGGAGATCAGGCCGCCGATCTTGTGGCGATACTCGGCGATAATGATGTCGCGCTCAGCTTCGCGCACTTTCTGGACGATGACCTGCTTGGCAGTCTGGGCAGCAATACGACCGAATTCGATGTTTGGGACTTTCTCGTCCCAGATGCCTCCGAGTACCACATCAGGATTGACCAGCTGGGCATCTTCGAAAATCATCTGCGAGCCTTTCCCTGTGTATTCTTCATCGCTCACGATGTTCCAGACACGAAATGTCTCGTACTCGCCAGTCTTGCGGTCAACACGCACGCGACAACTCATTTCGTCATCTTCATAGAATTTCTTGGTAGCAGTGGCCAGCGCGGACTCGATAGCTTCGAAAATTACCTCGCGCGAAACGCCCTTCTCATTGGAAACTGCATCCGCGACCAACAGAATTTCTTTACTCATCATAATCGTGTCACCTTACTCCAGAGGTCTTTTTGTATTCTGCCAATACCCGTCTCAAAGCGGGCGCTGTCAACGTCGGAATCCCGACCGCTCAAAAAACCAGATTAGCCTTGTCAATTGACGAGAAGGGAAAGCTTACTTCTTTCTCATCCACCAAGAGGCAGACACTGTCAGCCTCTGCTTTCTGAATTACACCTTTGAACTTTCTGCGCCCATCCAGAGGGGCCCGCAATCGCACATTGGCCACACTGCCAATGAAGCGGGCAAAGTGGGCCAGAGCGAACAATGGCCGATCCATGCCTGGCGAGGAGACTTCCAGTGTGTACTCCCCCGCAATCGGCTCTTCCACATCCAGAATTCCACTGATCTGACGACTAACGCGTTCGCAATCATCAATCGAAATGCCTTCTTCCCCTTTGTCGATGTAAACGCGCAGGATGCTGCTGCGCCCCTGCCCGATCTGGTCCACACCCCACAGCTCGACGCCAAGCGCTTCGACTGCAGGGCGCAAAAGATCTGCTATTGCGGCGATATTATTGCTCAATACCTGCTCCACTCTTGTGTTTGCTGGCGATCCGCAAAATCACTTTCCACAAATAAAAAATGGGCCATCGGCCCACTCCTGAAATCCTGATTTATGCATCGGCAAGCTCTTCCGAACGTGACGATGTGGAGCAAAACAGCCCGGCATTCCGGCACGAAAATCGCACCTAACAAAAAGCCCCGGATGGGGCTTTGATACTGCAACGCACTGCGTCTACTGCTGCCTGCATGAACTGCCAGAGAACCATGCTGCATTGAATCGGGAAGATCTGCGATCCATTCCCGAAGTTGGTAGCGGGGGCAGGATTTGAACCTACGACCTTCGGGTTATGAGCCCGACGAGCTGCCAGACTGCTCCACCCCGCAACAAATCGTGAATTCTGAAGTGTCACTTGCTTTCTTGACCGATACCTCTGGCGAGTGCATCTGTTTCCTGCTTCGTTCTCAGGGGTGGGAATTATACTGAGGCACCTTCGAAACGGTCAAGCAAAAGCGCTGAAAACCTTTAAATTCGCGCGCTCTCGGCAATTCGTTGCGCGCTTGATGCATTTGGTGCCGAAGGCGAGACTTGAACTCGCACGACCATAGGTCACTACCCCCTCAAGATAGCGTGTCTACCAATTTCACCACTTCGGCTTTAACTCTTTGAATCCTCTAATCTTCAATGCAATGAGGACGCTCGCAGGATCAATTTCCTGGTGCAGACACGGGCGCCTGCTCAGGGATCACGGGTACATCGCCCGCCGTAGCATCATTCGACGTATCAACCTGCGGTATGTCGCTCAGCGGTGCAACAGGCTGGGTCAAAAGATCTGGATTGACGATTGGCAAACCATCAACCACACCCGCACTGGTGTTCTGCTTTGCAAAAATCGCCAATGTCAGACTGGTGATGAAGAAAATGGTCGCGGCGACGGAGGTTGATCTTGTCAGAAAATTACCTGTGCCTGCACTTCCAAAAACTGTCTGCGATGCTCCGCTGCCGAACGCCGCTCCCGCATCTGCTCCCTTGCCCTGCTGCAGAAGCACCAGACCAACAATCGCTACAGCGACGATCACATGCACTACGACCACTAAGGTTTCCATTGCTCGCTCACACTCTTGCAAATCGTTATGAATTCTTCCGGCCTGAGAGACGCGCCGCCCACCAAACCACCGTCAATATCGCTCTGCGCGAACAACGCCCGCGCATTTTCAGCACTTACACTGCCACCGTACAGAATCCTGGTTCTGGCAGCCAGGTCTATACTGCTTTCGCGCAACAGACTCCGGATAAGCCCATGCATCGATTGCGCCTGAGCAGGAGTCGCCGTTATGCCCGTGCCAATTGCCCATACGGGCTCATAGGCAAATACGGAGTTCAGCAAGGCTGCATCATCACAACGCTGCAAAATGGCGTTGACCTGCCTTGCCACGACGGAATCTGCATTTCCCGCTTCGCGTTCTTCCAGCGTTTCTCCCACACAGACTATTGGGGAAATCCCGCTTTTCAGCGCAGCTGCGCACTTGCGCGCCACTTGCTCATCCGTTTCACCTGCATCGCGACGACGCTCGGAATGTCCCACGATCACAAACCGGACGCCAAATTCGACCAGCATTGCGGCCGCTACTTCCCCGGTATAGGCACCTGCGGCTTCCGCATGGACATTTTGCGCACCCAACTGCACACCTGTGTGCCGCAACAAGTCTTGGCTCAAGGAGAGATAGGGCGCGGGTGGACACACCACCACTTCAACACCATCCTCGGCCGCACCAAGCCCCTGAACCAGTCTCTGCAACAGCCCGGTTATCATGACGCCGGAGCCGTGCATTTTCCAGTTACCGGCCACAAGACTTCGGCGCATTCACATCACCTTGTGCAGAGGATTGTGTCTGACGTAGGGAAAACGGGGCGCCAATATAACCAAGATGCCAAGTGCTTGCAACCAGCCACAGCCTTGCCTCCTCCTCATGCGTGCATCTTGACCTGCTGCGCCAACTCTTCTGCCAGGCTTTGGACAAGACCAGCATCTTCACCTTCCACCATGACTCGCACCACTGGCTCGGTGCCTGACGGACGCAACAGCACACGGCCTTTGCGCCCGAGAGTCGCCTCGACCGACGCGACGGCGTCCCGAATAGCAGGAACCGACTGGAGGTCCTTTTTGTCCTTCACCCTTACATTGATCATGGTTTGCGGAAACTTGACCATCTTGTTGCGCAGGTCGTACAGACTCGCACCACAACTGATCATGGCATACAACGTCTGTAATGCTGACACGATGCCATCTCCCGTCGTCGAGACATCCAGACAAATGATATGCCCTGAAGACTCTCCGCCAAGCTGCCACTGACGCTGCTTGAGCTCCGCCATGACGTAACGGTCACCAACGGCGACTCGAACGAAAGGAATATCCAACGCCTCAAGGCCCAACTGGAGACCCAGATTGCTCATCAATGTCCCCACCACGCCACCAAAATCGACGTTGCGACGGCGCTTGTCCCTGGCAATCACATAAAGAATTTCGTCGCCGTCTACAACATTGCCAAGGTGATCAACCATGATGAGGCGATCACCATCGCCATCAAATGCCACGCCCAGATCCGCCTTTTCAGCGAGCACTTCGCGAACCAGAGCATCGGTGCAGGTGGACCCGCACTGATCATTGATGTTGAGACCATTGGGCGAAGCACCGATAGTCTTGACGGTTGCGCCCAATTCCTTGAACACGTTGCTCGCAATGTTGTAGGTGGAACCATTGGCGCAATCCACCACGAGCTTCAAGCCAGTCAACTTGATCTCCGAAGGGACGGTTCCCTTGCAATACTCGATATAGCGGCCATTGGCATCGTTGATCCGAGATGCCTTTCCGATCAGCTGCGAATCCACGGTAGTAATGGCACACTCGAGGTATTCTTCTATCGCGAACTCCAGCTCGTCCGGCAATTTGGATCCGTCACCTGAGAAAAACTTGATGCCATTGTCTTCGAAGGGATTGTGCGACGCGCTGATGACGATGCCCGCCTGCGCATGAAACGTGCGCGTCAGATACGCTACGGCTGGGGTAGGCATAGGCCCGAGAAGATTGATATCGACGCCAGCTGCAGTAAGGCCGGCCTCGAGAGCTGCTTCAAACATGTAGCCAGAAATACGAGTGTCCTTGCCAATCAGAATCTTGCTGCGCGCCCTGTCCGAATTTGCAAACACCTTGCCTGCTGCCCAGCCTAGATTGAGCATGAAATCCGGTGTTATGGGATGTTCGCCGACGCGACCCCGAATACCATCAGTGCCGAAATACTTTTTTTCCATCTTCTTGTTTTTCATTCCAGGTCCTGCAAATTTTTCAGCGAGCGCCTTCGCCGGCGCAGTGAATCTTGATGGCATCGACAGTCGGTGCCACATCGTGTGTCCGAATGATAGCTGCACCACCACGCAGTGCCAGCATTGCAGCGGCAACACCAGCATGGACACGCTCACCGACGGGACGACCAGTGACCGCCCCCAGCATCGATTTGCGCGAAATGCCCGCCAGAAGCGGCAGGCCAAGACTCTGAAAACAGCGCAGGTTCTGCAGCAGCAACCAATTGTGCCTCACCGTCTTGCCAAAGCCGAAACCTGGGTCGACGATCAGTCGGGAGCTGTGTATCCCCGCCGCTTCACAGACCGCAACCCGCTGCCGCAGGAATGCCAGAACTTCTTCGACTACATCATCATAATGGATTTCCTGCTGCATCGTGCCGGGCTCTCCCCGCATATGCATCAGGCAGACTGCTGATTTGCCGGACGTAACAGCAGCCACTGCGCCGGGGCGCTGCAACGCCCGAACATCGTTCACTAACCCTGCACCCGCCGCAACTGCTGCCAGCATGACACCGGGCGTGCTGGTATCAACAGAAACGGCGACATCCAAGCGGTCCCGAATCGCTTCAAGCACTGGAATTACGCGGTCCAGTTCTTCCTGCTCAGACAAGGGCCAGGCGCCCGGTCGCGTGGACTCTCCGCCAATATCCAGAATCGTTGCACCCTCAGCAAGCATGGATTCAGCCTGCGCCAGCGCCTTGTCGATCGAGACCGTAAAGCGGGAGGATGGGGTGTCAATACGGAACTTTCCACCATCAGAAAACGAGTCAGGGGTGACGTTCAAAATACCCATTACTACAGGAAGAGAAAGGTCGATGACTCTGTCACCGACCTCGAGGAATTTGCCGCTCACTCAGATTTCCTGGGAAACGCCAGTCACACTTCGCTGGCTGGGCCGCCGATTGGACTGTCCGGTGTCGCGCCGGCCGCACGACCACTGGAGCGGGCAGAGCCCGATCCGTTGTCATTGTGAGACCAGTCAGCTGGTGGACGTGGTTTCTTGCCGACCATGATGTCTCCGATCTGGTCTGCATCAATAGTCTCGTACTCCAGCAAGGCGTCCTTCATCAGCTCCAGCTTGTCGCGGTTCTCCTCCAGGATGCGCTTCGCTCTGCCGTAACAGTCATCGATAATGCGTTTGATCTCTTCGTCGATGACTTTGGCAGTCTCGCCAGAATGCGCCTTTGAATGGGAGGCTGACGATCGCCCCAGGAAGACTTCGCCTTCGTCTTCGGCATACATCAACGGCCCAAGCTTCTCGGAAAGCCCCCACTTGGTAACCATGTTGCGGGCCATGTCCGTGGCTCGCTGAATATCATTGGATGCGCCAGTCGTGACGCCTTCGGTACCGAGCGTCATTTCTTCTGCGATGCGGCCGCCGTAAAGGCTGCAGATCATGCTCAGAATGCCCTGCTTGCTCAGACTGTAACGGTCTTCTTCGGGCAGGAACATCGTGACGCCCAAGGCCCGGCCACGCGGAATGATGCTGACTTTGTAGACCGGGTCATGCTCAGGCACGACCCGACCTACGATCGCGTGCCCTGACTCGTGATACGCAGTATTGAGTTTTTCCTTGTCCGACATGACCATGGATTTGCGCTCCGCGCCCATCATGATCTTGTCCTTGGCTTTCTCGAACTCCTCCATACCGACCAGCTTGCGATTTCCACGCGCTGCGAAGAGTGCTGCTTCATTGACGAGATTGGCCAGATCGGCACCTGAAAAACCAGGCGTACCACGGGCTATCACGCTGGCATTGACGCGGTCGTCGATCGGTACCTTGCGCATATGAACCTTGAGAATCTGCTCGCGTCCGCGAATATCCGGCAGACCCACTACCACCTGACGATCGAAGCGACCGGGACGCAGCAGCGCGGGATCGAGAACATCAGGGCGGTTGGTGGCAGCAATCACGATGATGCCGTCATTGGCCTCGAATCCATCCATTTCCACCAGCAACTGGTTGAGAGTCTGCTCACGCTCGTCATGACCGCCGCCAAGGCCGGCGCCACGGTGACGACCCACGGCATCGATTTCGTCGATGAAAATAATACAGGGTGCCTGCTTCTTGGCCTGATCGAACATGTCACGCACGCGGGATGCACCTACACCAACGAACATTTCCACGAAATCAGAGCCTGATATGGAGAAGAACGGCACTTTGGCTTCTCCAGCAATGGCCTTGGCCAGCAAGGTCTTGCCTGTGCCGGGCTGGCCCACCATCAGGATGCCCCGCGGTATGCGTCCGCCAAGGCGCTGAAACTTGTCTGGCTCGCGCAGGAAATCCACGAGCTCCTTGACGTCTTCCTTGGCCTCATCGACACCTGCCACATCGGCAAACGTGACTTTGATCTGGTCTTCGCCCAGCAGCTTTGCCTTGCTCTTGCCGAAAGACATCGGCCCGCCCTTGCCGCCCGCACCACCGCCCTGCATTTGCCGCATGAAGAAGAAGAACAATCCGATGATGATCAGAATGGGGAAGCTGGCCACCAGCAGTTGAGACCAGATGCTTTGCCGCTCGGGCTCGGACCCCACGATCTCGACGCCGTTGTTGAAGAGATCATTCATCAACTGGTCATCGCCGATCATCGGAATGGTGGTGGTGAACTGGGTGTTGTCCATCCGCCGCCCTGTGACTGAGATACCGGCAATCGTGACGGATCGCACCTGACCTGCACGCACTTCCTTCACGAAGTCTGAATAGGTCACGGAGACGCTGCTTGTCTCCTGGTTGATGTTGTTGAACACCGTCAGGAGCACTGCTGCGATGACCATCCAGAGGAGTAGATTTTTTGCCATATCGTTCAAGGGAATCTCCCCCATCTCAGTTAACACGAATTTGATCAGAGGCTCAAAGGACCCTGAGATTGCCATTTCCATTGCAATGTACGTTCATCGCGCAAATTCCGGATCAGGCACACTACTCTGCATATTGGGAGTCCGCGTCGATATTACAAGATCGATCCGTGAAAAGTCCAAGCAATGCCGAGCCAGTGCTGACTCAGGCCGGTTGTGTATTTCCCGAGCTGGGCTACAATGGCCCCTCTTTCGAAACAGGGCACCGCCCGCTGACAAACGCGACACTACTATGGCATTGGCTGCACAGGATAAAAAACGCTTTCGGACCATTGCACACAATCTTTCGCCGATTGTGACTATTGCCCAGAAGGGGTTCACAGAGAGCGTCGCAGATGAAATAGAACGCGCGCTGAGCGAGCACGAGCTGATCAAGATCAAGATCTTTGCCGCCGATCGTGATGCCCGTCGCGAGATTATTGTGCAGGTGAGCACGCAGGCTGGTGCCGAGCTGATTCAGAGTATTGGCAATATTGCCGTTCTGTATCGCGCTTCCGCGAAGCCCGATCCCCGACTATCCAATATTCTTCGCCACAAGGCGCATTGAGGCAGAGTAGCGCATCGAGCTCTCTCAGAGATGCTCAACAGCCTCGATTTCGTATTCGATATCACCAGCCGGCGCCTTCACGACAATCTCATCGCCCACTTCCTTGCCCATGATCGCACGGGCGATGGGAGACCCAACCGATATGCGACCAGCACGCACATCGGCCTCATCCTCGCCGACGATCTGATACACCACGCTGGCATCGGTTTCCAGATTCAGCAGGGTGACCGTGGTGCCGAATATCACACGCCCGGTAGGAGGAATCGCACCCACGTCGATGACCTCAGCATCAGCAAGCTTGCCTTCAATCTCCTTGATGCGACCTTCACAGAAGCTCTGCTGTTCGCGCGCCGCGTGATACTCCGCGTTTTCACGCAGGTCGCCATGCTCGCGCGCATCGGCAATCGCCTGGATAATCCGGGGTCGCCGTTCACTTTTCAGCTCGTTCAGCTCTGCACGCAGGCGCTCTGCGCCAGCGACCGTCATCGGGACTTTTCTCATAATTCCGCGTGAAGCTCCTGAATCGTGTAGACGGAAAGCTTGTCACCGAAAAGCAGCGCCTCACACACAGCCAGAGCTCCAGCGATGGTGGTCGTACAGGCCACGTCGTGACGCAATGCTGTGCGGCGAATGATGGACGAATCGGCGATGGCCTGTTTCCCCTCGGTGGTGTTGACTACCAGCTGTACCTGATCGTTCTTCATCATGTCAACGATGTGCGGACGGCCTTCATTGACCTTGTTTACAAGGGTCACCGGCAGCCCGGCAGCCGCTATGACAGCCGCTGTGCCCTGCGTTGCAATCAGGTTGAAGCCCAGGTTATCCAGTTTCCTTGCCACTTCCACGACGCGCGGCTTGTCTGCATCGCGCACACTGATGAACACCGTGCCAGTGGTCTTTATCTCTTCTCCCGCTCCCAGCTGTGACTTGGCAAAAGCCTCGGCGAAAGTGCGACCGACGCCCATTACTTCGCCTGTGGATTTCATCTCTGGCCCAAGAATCGGATCGACACCAGGAAACTTGTTGAAGGGGAACACGGCTTCCTTCACAGCGAAGTTCTTCGGCACTATTTCCTTCGTGAAGCCTTGCTGGTTCAGTGTCGTGCCCGCCATGCAGCGTGCTGCGATCTTGGCCAGGGATACTCCGATGCACTTTGAAACAAACGGCACTGTCCGGGAAGCACGCGGATTCACTTCGATGATGTAGATCTCGCCGTCCTGATAGGCAAGTTGCGTATTCATCAGGCCGATGACCTGTAGCTCTTTGGCCAGCAACGTGACTTGTTTGCGAATGCGGTTCTGCACATCCATCGGGAGGTTGTAAGGGGGGAGCGAGCACGCGGAGTCACCAGAATGCACCCCAGCCTGCTCGATGTGCTGCATGATCGCACCGACTACAACCTGCTCGCCGTCGCTGACCAGATCCACGTCGATCTCGATCGCAGAATTGAGGAAGTAATCCAGCAGCACCGGGCTTTCATTGCCGACCTTCACAGAGGTGCGCATGTAGCGGCGCAGCTCTTCCTCGTTGTAGACAATCTCCATGGCGCGCCCACCCAGGACATAGGACGGACGCACGACGATCGGATACGTGATCTGTTCGGCGGCAGCGATGCTTTCTTCGACACTTCGCACGATGCAGTTTGGTGGCTGCTTGAGACCCAGCTTGCGGATCAGCTGCTGGAAACGCTCGCGATCTTCGGCCAGATCGATGGCATCAGCAGAGGTGCCGATAATGGGCACTCCGGCTGCCTCGAGACGTTTCGCAAGATTGAGAGGTGTCTGACCGCCAAACTGCACGATGACCCCATGTGGCCGCTCCAGCGCCACGATCTCCATGACGTCTTCGAAAGTTACAGGCTCGAAGAACAGCCGGTCGGAAATATTGTAGTCCGTGGAGACTGTTTCGGGATTGCAGTTGACCATGATGGTCTCATAGCCGTCTTCACGCATCGCCAGTGCGGCATGGACGCAGCAATAATCAAATTCAATGCCCTGACCTATCCGGTTCGGACCGCCACCCAGCACCATAATCTTGTTACGATCACTTGGATTAGCTTCGCACTCCTCTTCATAGG
>CAISYX010000221.1 GCA_903889815.1 uncultured Gammaproteobacteria bacterium | reverse complement strand
GCTGAGTGATGGCACCCCGAAGCGGCGCTTCGAGAAAGGCAAGAAGGCGTTTGTCTGACGCTGGCACCAATCATGTAACAACGCCAGGTAAGCGCGCACGCGCACATACCCTCCGCAAGTGGCTCCCCTACACTGTTTCTCCACGTTGGCAATCACAGTCTTCGCCGACGTTATTCACTCATTCAGCAGTAACAGGAGAGTCTCATGCACAACGATATTGGCACACCCGGCAGCATCTTCAATGCACGCACCAATGGGGCACACCCCCGTCTGTTGAGTGTCGACACCCTCGTGGGCAATGAGGTCTACAATCTTCAGGGCGACGACCTCGGCGGCATCAAGGACTTGATGCTGGATATTCATACGGGCCAGGTGGCCTATGCAGTGCTGTCGTTCGGTGGCTTTTTCGGCATGGGCGAGAAGCTCTTTGCAGTGCCGTGGAATGCGCTGAAGCTGGATGCCACCGAGAAGCGCTTCACTCTGAATGCCGACAAGACAAAGCTGAAGAACGCACCGGGCTTCGACAAGACGGCGTGGCCGGACATGGCGGACCGCACGTGGGGCCAGCAGATCCATTCCTACTATGGCACCAAGCACTACTCCGAAACGCTGCGCTGACAGCCGCTCATGCACGGCGGCGCAGCAATGCGTCTGCCGTCATGGCGACCTCCGGAAATGCCTGCAGGAGTTGGCGGTCATTGGTGACCAGCCAGGTATTCAGTGCCATGGCCATCGACACGAATTCGCAGTCGTACGCGGTGCAGCCTGATTGCGCAGCCAGCGTCAGCACGGAAGCCGAGTTGACGGAGTACTCGTTGCCGGCCAGTTGCTGCTCTGCTTGCGCCTGGATCATCAGCGCCGTGTTCAAGTCAATGAGCTGCCGGCGCACATACGTCGTCAGAATATTGCGGAATTCACTTCGCCAGAGCAGGGGCGCAAGCCAAAGCGGATCGTGATGCAGCAAGGCGACGACTTCCTCTGTGCTTTCCGAAGGAAGGTAGAGATACGCAAGGATGTTGGTGTCGACGACAATCATTCGCGCCCCTGCTGCTTCGCGAGCGTAATTTCGTCTTCTGTCAGCTGTGGTGCACCGACGCGGCTGCGCAGCGCCTGTGCCGCATCGGCCAGTTGCGCTGCAGTCAGTGCGGAAGGCTTGAGGGTTTTCTCAAGGCAGTGAATCAGCTCGCTGTTGATGCTGCGATGATTGGCCGTCGCGGATCGTTTCAGCATGTCATAGAGCTCGTCTGGAATATTCTTGATCGTCAGTGAGGCCACAGTGACACCTCCAGGTTGTTGCGCGGTTGCAATATGGTTGCATTGTGCTAATGCGCTTGCGGAGGAGTCAACGTTTTCTGCTATCAAGCGTAGACGCCATTGCAAGAGTCCGCCTGAGTTCACTCGCCGAATTGATTCCCCCCTCCCGCTGGTCTAGTCTCCCGACCGACATGCACCACCCACCCAACAACAAAACAGGAGTTACCCCATGATTACTCGCATTTTGACCGGCCTGACGCTGCTCTGCGGCCTGGCATTCTCAGGCCTCGCTCTGGCCCAGCAGCCTGCCCCCACCCCGGCGCCAGCCCTGACCTATGCGCTGGCCGAGCAGGCCATGACCGCCGCACTGGCTGAAGCCCGCGCCAACAACTGGAACCTGACCATCGTGGTGGCGGACGAATACGGCCTGCCCGTGATGATCCATCGCATGGATGGCGCGTCTGCCCGCTCATACGAAATCGCCCTGGCCAAGGCCAAAGTGGTGCAAGAGACAGGCATCAGCTCCGGTGAGTACGGCACCCGTCTGGCGGCTGGCCAGATTGCAGAAGTGGAAGGCGGCGTGACCTTCGCAGGCGGCGTCCCCGTCATGCGCAACGGTGCGCGCATCGGCGCAGTCACGTCCAGCGGTGCCCGTGGCATCGAAGACGAGCAGGTATCCCTGAAGGGCGCAGCGGCGATCAGCAACTGATCTGAACATCTGCACCGCCACGGCAGCTGACAGTGGGGCCGTTCAGGCCCTGCACCGGCTGCTTGTGGACCTGCAATACCCGTGCGGCTGGCCTTCCCAGCCGCTGAATGAATGGGGTGCGTCCATGACGAAGGCGCAGCACCTGAATATCAGTCGCAAGACGCTCTCGAAGGTCCTCAATGGAAGGGGAGCCATTACCCCGGAAATGGCAGTGCGACTTGAGATTGCCTTCTCCAGTCCCAGTGCAGAACACTGGATGACTCTGCAAAGTGCCTGTGATCTGTGGCAGTTGCGGGCACCCGATTTCTCTGGAACAAGCGTCACATTTGCGGTGTAAACTCCCCTGCATCATCGTCACTTTCGGGAGCAACACTGCAATGAAGTCACCGGGCACCTTTTCACGTCGCACTCTGCTGAGCGGCTTCGCTGCCGGCGCCCTGG
>CAISYX010000220.1 GCA_903889815.1 uncultured Gammaproteobacteria bacterium | reverse complement strand
TGCTGATGGCCAGCGCTTCAATGTCTGCCGGCACTGTCGCACAGGAAGCAGCCGATCCGGTAAAGGTCAGCCTCTGCCAGGGCCTGACGTCCTGCCATGGCCAGAGTGCGTGCAAGGGCTTCGGTAACGAAGCCGGGGCCGGCAAGAATACCTGTGCAGGCATGGGCTTTGTCAGCTTCGCCAGCGGTCACGCCATGGTCTCCAAGAGTTTCTGCGACAAGTTCGGCGGCAAGGAAGTGAGCACTGCCGCGGCTGCGCCGGCGGCGGCTGTGGCAGAAGGCGTCCAGGTGGCGTATTGCAACGACCTGTTCAGCTGCAATACCTTCAGCGCCTGCAAGGGCAATGGCAACGACAATTGCGCCGGCAAGAACAGCTGTCACGGTATCGGCTTCGTCGCCATAGCCTCCGGCAGCGTGTCGGTGTCTGAACAGCTGTGCACCAAGCTGGGTGGCAAGCTGATCTCCAGCCTGTAAGGGCCGTCTCTGAACGGGAGTCCGCGATGCTTGGTTTCGGCCTGGGTTTGCGCAGTGTGCACTACGACTATGTGCTGACCCACTGGCCCACGCGCGTGGACTGGTTCGAACTCATCACCGAAAACTATCTGGCCCCCGGCGGCAAACCCCGCGACGTCCTGCGCCGTATCCGCGAGCACTACCCCGTGGTTCTGCACGGATTGTCCTTCAATGTCGGTACCAGCGAACCACTGGACATGGACTATCTCGCCCAGCTCAAGCAGCTGGTGCGCGAAGTGCAGCCAGAGTGGGTATCCGACCACCTGTGCTGGACGGGCCTCAACGGTTTTACTTCCCACGATCTGCTGCCCATCTCCTACACCGCCGACAACCTGCAGGGTGTTGCCGCCAAGGTCAGCCAGATTCAGGACTACCTGCAGCACAAGATAGTGCTGGAGAACCCTTCTGTTTACGTGGGCTTTCGCAGTGACACCATGGGAGAGGCAGAGTTCATCAACGCCCTGGTGCGCGCCACCGGTTGCGAGATCCTGCTGGACGTCAACAATGTGTTTGTCTCCGGCTTCAATCTGGGCTTCGACCCTTACGCCTACGTCGATACTCTGAATCCGGCCGCCATCCGTCAGTTCCACCTGGCTGGTCATACCCACAACACCACGCACATCATCGACACCCACGACCATCCCGTCTGCGACGAGGTCTGGGCGCTCTACGAGTACGCCTGCCGCCGCTTCGGGCCAGTGGCAACACTGCTGGAGCGGGACGACCACATTCCGGAGTTTCCGGAACTGCTGGCCGAACTGGAGCAGGCGCGGCGCCTGCAGGAGCTCGCACTCGGCCCCAGGCAGAGCACCTTGCCCGCGAATGCAGGCGCGCGGCCATGAGCTGGGAGGAGGAACAGGCCCGCTTCTGGGGCTGGATCACTCGCCCGCAGGATCTGCGTGCGAGTGCCGACGACATCGCTTCGCTGCTGGCTCCCCACAGTCACCTGAGTCAGGCGGAGGCACTGTCGATCTACAACAACGCCTATCATCAGCGCCTGGTGGATGTCTCCAGCTCTCTATTCCCGATCCTCTACAACACCCTGGGCAAAGAGCTGTATACGCAATTGTGGATTGGCTACATGGGCCGTTTTCCACCGCGCAACGGGCCGATCCACCGGGTCGGCAGTGCGCTGCGTGACTATCTGCGGACTCACGAGCAATTCAAGGATCTGCCCGCCGTCGCCGACATCGTGCAGCTGGAAAGCTTGCTGACTGCGCTGTTCGACACCGTGGACGAGGCACCCTACACGCTGGCCATGCTGCAGTCCCTGCCGGGTCAGGACTGGCCAAATATCTGCTGGCAGGCCAAACAGGACTGGACGCTTGTCAGCACGCGCTTCGACCTGGAGGCTTACTGGCGTCTGATGCAGGACTACATCAAGCAGAAAGGCGAGCCCGGCGAGGCCCCCTTTGGAATCACGCTGCTGGACCCTGCTCCCGACCCACAGTATCCGAATCTGCTGGTCTTTAGACGGCAACACCGGATGCAGTTTCAGCGGATCTCCGAGCCGTTCGGGCTGTTCCTGAGTGGCATCCAGCAAGGCGCATCATTCGCTTCTCTCTGCGCATCCCTGGCTACCGCCTTCCCTGAACAGGAAATTCCCTCCTTGAGTCTGGGGCTGCTGCTCAAAGCCATCGAACTGGAACTGCTGCGGGCCGACTCTGCACCGACGGCATGACAAGCCTTGTCCGCACCCCCTGCTTGGTGCTATCTTGCCGGCCCTTGGAAGTGCAATTGCAAGCTCCTGATAAATAAACAAATACCGACGCCAGTTGTGCTGGCGAAAGCACCCCGGCTCATCCCTGGGCTGTCACGAAGGCTCGACACGTGTCCCATCTGCCCAGACTGCTGAAGCTCCTCAACACCGCCGCCCGCTACGGCCTCGACAAGGTATCCCCGCAGGTACAGCCTGCAGGCATTCCTCGTCTGCTGTTTGCCCTGTGGAGCCTGCCATGGCGACAGCATCCAGCGCGCCGTCTGGCTCCCGAAGTGCGCCTGCGCCTGGCGCTGCAAGAGCTGGGACCCATCTACATCAAGTTCGGCCAGCTGCTTTCTACCCGTCGCGACTTCCTGCCTGCGGCACTGGCCGACGAATTGCAGTCCCTGCAGGACAAGGTACCGGGGTTCAGTTCGCCCACCATCCAGCAGCTTGTCGAAAAGTCGCTGGGCTGCCCCTGGCAGGAGGTGTTCAGCGAACTTTCGACTACCCCGCTGGCCTCTGCCTCGGTCGCCCAGGTGCACGCCGCCCGCTTGCGCAACGGCGACGACGTGGTGGTCAAGGTCATTCGCCCCGGCATCGAAAACACCATTGCCGAAGACATCAAACTGCTCAAATGGCTGGCCGGCCTGATCGAGAAACATCTGCCCCACGGGCGGCGCTTGCGCCCGCGCGAAGTGGTGGATGACTACGAAAAAATCATCTTCGATGAGCTGAATCTCTTGTCCGAAGGCGCCAATGCCACCCAGCTGCGCCGCAACTTCGAGCATTCGCCGTTGCTCTACGTGCCCCGGGTTTACTGGGAGCATACCCGCAGCAACCTGCTGGTGATGGAGCGCATCTACGGCACGCCGGTCGCGGATGTGGAGGTGCTGCGCGCACGCAACGTGGACCTGAAGAAGCTGGCTGAGCGCGGCGTGGAGATCTTCTTCACGCAGGTATTCACCCACAGCTTCTTCCACGCCGACATGCATCCGGGCAATATTTTCGTGGCGCTGCATTCCCCCGAAAACCCCCAGTACATCGCCATCGACTGCGCCATCATCGGCTCGCTCAGCCGCAGTGATCAGCAATACCTGGCCCGCAACCTGCTGGCGATCTTCCAGCGGGACTACCGCAAAGTGGCGGAACTCCACGTGGAATGTGGCTGGGTGCCACGGGATACCAAGGTGCATGAATTCGAAGCTGCCATGCGGTCTGTCTGCGAGCCTGTCTTTGAAAAACCCTTGAAGGACATCTCCTTCGGCTATCTGCTGGTGCAGCTGTTCAAGACGGCGGGACGCTTCAACATGGAGGTGCAGCCTTCGCTCGTGCTGCTGCAGAAAACCCTGTTGAACGTGGAAGGCCTGGGGCGGCAGCTGTATCCGGAGCTCGACCTGTGGACCACGGCGCTGCCCTTCCTTGAAGACTGGAACCGACGCCGCATGCAGCCCGGAACGCTGTTCAAGGCTCTGAAGGAAAACGTGCCTGACTGGATCGAACAGCTGCCTTTGTTGCCACAGCTGATGATCGACAACCTCTCCCAGTCCCGAGAGCTCAAGGAGATCAACCTCACATTGCAAGCGCGTCTGCAGGAAGAGTCTGAACGCCGCAAAAGCAGCGCAACAAGTCGCTTCCGTGCGGGCATGGTGCTGCTCGCGGGCAGCGCCATCACGCTGCTTCCCGCACTGCAGCCGGCAATCTCCACATTGCCGGGAGCCACAATTCTGCTGGCCTGCGGCGGAGTTTACCTTTTGTGTTTTAAGCGCTGACATAGCATACTAGTCGCCATGATTTCAGCGGCGAATCCCATTTTGACAACACATTGGCTAGATCAGGTGAATTGGTCTGAAGACGGACTGGCGCCGGTTGTCACACAGGATCACAACACCGGGCGCATACTGATGCAAGCCTGGGTCAATCGCGAGGCGCTCTCGCTCACTCTCAGCGAGAAGCGCGCCGTCTATTGGTCACGTTCCCGCGGCAAGTTGTGGCGAAAGGGCGAAGAGTCCGGTCATGTTCAGACACTGCATGACATTCTGCTGGATTGTGATGGCGATGCACTGTGCTACGTCGTCGAGCAGATCGGCGGCATCGCCTGTCATACCGGGCGCCAGAGCTGTTTCTACCGACGTCTTGAGGAATCCGGTTGGCAGGTGACCGATGCAGTGATCAAGAGTCCCGACGCGATATACGCCGGTGGTCGAAAATCGCATGAATGATGTCCTGATGGCGCTGGCTGACATTCTGGAAGAGCGCAAGCGGGTCAATGCCGACGACTCCTACGTGGCAAGTCTGCACCGCAAGGGATTGAACAAGATTCTCGAGAAAGTCGGCGAAGAGGCCATCGAGACGATCATCGCGGCAAAGGATGTTCCCGGCGGCGGCGACCGTCAGGCACTCGTGAACGAAACAGCCGATCTGTGGTTCCACACGCTGGTGATGCTCAGTCACCTCGATCTGGGCCCGGACGACGTGCTGCAGGAATTGAAGAAGCGCTTCAATATATCGGGGCTGGCCGAGAAGGCCGCCCGTACACAGGCAAAGTAAGAGTCAAGACCCCTCGTTCAATGCCGCAGGCATTGGGGGACACACACTGGAGGCAGTCATGGGTATCGGTGGAATCGGAATCTGGCAATTGATCATCATTCTGGTGATCATCGTGATGTTGTTCGGCACCAAGAAGTTGCGCACGCTGGGTTCCGACCTGGGCGGGGCCTTGAAAGGCTTCAAGACCGCCATGAAAGACGAAAATGCCAAGGATTCCGACGAAGACGAAGTCGTCGTCAAGAAAGTGGCCGATACCACTGCGATGAAATCCGAAAAGTCCGACGAGAAAGCCTGACCCGTTCACTCGTTCTTTCCGCTCCATTCACCTTGATGCCTGGTGCAGCAGATGTTTGATATTGGTTTCATGGAACTGGTGCTGATCGCGGTGGTGGCGCTGATCGTCGTCGGCCCCGAAAAGTTGCCAGGCGCTATCAGAACCACGACGCTGTGGATCGGTCGCGCCAAGCGCAGCTTCAATCAGGTGAAGAGCGAGATCGAACGCGAGATCAATACCGACGAAATTCGCCGGCAGTTGCACAATGAGTCAATAATGGCCGGCATCGAGAAGGCGAAGAAGCAGGCCGACACGCTCGTGCAGACTGCCCGTCACAATGTCGACGAGTTCGACAATGAAATGAAAACCACGTTGAAAAGCGAAGAAAACGCCTTGCGGGAAATTGCAGCCCGCGAAACAGCAAAGAGTGAAAAGCCCGCAGCCGCCCTTGCCCATGAGACGCCTGCAGCGCCGGTGGAAGACCCGTCCATCTACGATGAAGCCCCTCTTGAATCCGAGGCAGCTGCCGAGGAGCCTGTTCCCGAAACCGCGCCTGCAGCAGAACCCGCCAAACCTGCAAAGCCTGTCGAAGATTTCTACAACAACCCGCCCAGTGGCACTATCCAGCTCAAGGGCGGCGTGTACCGCGCCACAACCTCGCTGGACGACGAGACTGACTCGGGACGTCGGATATGAGCGCCGCGCCAGACCCAGTGAAAACCGCCGAGCTGACGCTGGTCGACCATCTGATCGAACTGCGCGACCGCATCATGAAGTCGCTGGTCGCCATTCTGGTGATATTTCTCAGCCTGTTCTATTTTTCCAATGACATCTACACATTCGTGGCCGGTCCGCTGCTCGCCGTGTTGCCTGAAAACAGCGGCATGATCGCCATCGATCCGACCTCGCCCTTCTTTGCTCCCTTCAAGCTCACGTTCTTCGTGGCACTGTGCGCGTCGGCTCCCTACATCCTGTATCAGATCTGGTCTTTCATTGCCCCCGGGCTGTACAGGAACGAAAAGGAGATTGCGATCCCTCTGTTCGTGTCCAGCGTGGTGCTTTTCTACGCCGGCATCGCCTTCGCTTACTACGTATTGTTCGGCTTCGTCTTTGCCTTCTTCGTCTCGGTAGCGCCGGAAGGCATCATGGTGACCCCAGACATCAGCAGCTTCCTCAGCTTTGCACTGGCGATCTTCTTCGCCTTCGGCATCGCCTTCGAAATTCCGATTGCCGTGTTCATTCTTATCTGGACTGGCATGGTGGAGCCCGACGACCTGGTGGAGAAACGCCCGTATGTGATCGTCACGTGTTTCGTGATCGGCATGCTGCTGACGCCTCCCGACCCGTTCAGTCAGACGATACTGGCCATACCGATGTGGATGCTTTTCGAGGTGGGTATCTTCTTTGGCCGCTTTGCCACGAAACGTGCCGCCGACCGGGAAAAAGCCGAAGGCAGCGCCGACGCCTGAACCCGGCGAGGTGCTTCCGGCATCATACCCGCAGCAGGAACGTCACCGGGCCGTCATTCTCCAGACCGATCTTCATGTCGGCACCGAACACCCCCGTCACCACGCGGCAGCTCTGATTGCGCGCCTGCTCCACCAGATAGTCGTAAAGTGGTTCCGCCAGTGCTGGCGACATGGCGCTTGAAAAGCCTGGCCGCAAGCCCTTGTCGGTGGTGGCCGCAAGCGTGAACTGGGATACCAGCAGCCATTCCCCCGCAATATCCAGCAGCGACAGATTCATCTTGCCGTCCGCATCGGCAAAGATCCGGTAGTTCAGCACCTTGTGCAGCAGGCGATCCGCCTTTTGCCGGTCGTCATCCTTCTCCACTCCCAGCAACACCACCAGACCCTTGCCAATCTCGCCGCGCACATCGTCAGCGATGCGCAGACTCCCCCAGTTGACGCGTTGCAGCAACGCGATCACGACGTGGACTCCCCCCGGCACAGCACCAGCATTTCCTGGGTGGCACGGATCAGCGCATCGGCGATTCCGGGCTCCACGGCGGAATGACCGGCATCGCGGATAATGTAGAGCTCTGACTCTGGCCAGCAATTGTGCAGCGCGGTGGCATTGTCCAGCGGGCATACCACGTCATAGCGGCCGTGAATGATGAAGCCAGGAATGCCTGCCAGCTTGTGGGCATCGCGCAGTATCTGGTTGTCTTCCAGAAAGGCGTCATTGATGAAGTAATGCGCTTCGATGCGCGCCAGTGCCAGTGCCACATGGGGGTCACCGAAGCGTTCGACGACCTGTGTGTTCGGGCGCAGGGTGGAGCAACAGCCTTCCCAGACTGACCAGAGCTTGGCAGCCGCCATGCGCGCAATCTCGTCTGGGCCGGTCAGCCGTCGGTGATAGGCAGCAATCATGTCGTGGCGCTCATCCTCGGGAATGTGCAGCCAGTAGCCTTCCCAGAAATCAGGGAACAGACGACTGGCGCCATCCTGATAGAACCACTGCAAGTCTTTGTCACGACACAGAAAGATGCCCCGCAGCACGAGCCCAAGCACGCGCTCCGGGTAGGTTTCGGCATACACAAGACTCAGCGTTGATCCCCAGGAACCGCCAAACAGCACCCACTTGTCGACGTGCAGGAATTCGCGAATGGCTTCCATATCTGCCACCAGTGCCTGGGTGTTGTTGTCCTGCAGTTCAGCGTGGGGCGTTGAACGGCCAGCGCCGCGCTGGTCGAAAACAATGATGTGGTACTGCTCGGGATCAAAATAGCGGCGGCTGTTGCCGTCCGTTCCCCCTCCTGGACCG
>CAISYX010000219.1 GCA_903889815.1 uncultured Gammaproteobacteria bacterium | reverse complement strand
TCCCGGGGTTTACTTAGACGCGCGTGGTTGGGCCAGGACATTCAGATCCTTGCCACGGACTACCCGCTCAGCGTTATCTAGCACTTTCAAGCTCTACGAGCGCTACGGAACCAAACTTCAGTGTCGATGACGACACCACCAAGTACTGCCGAACGATTTCGGCGCGCCGGAGGCGGCGACAACACGGAGGGCGGAGCCGGCGACGAAGTGACGCCTGCTTTCGCAGTGGACACGACTCAGGAAGGCCTGCTCGATGTCCCAGTTCAGCAACCTGCGGAGGGTCAGGAGGCGAACATGATGGCGACGCCTGATCAGCTTCGCCAACAAGCACTGGACGCACTCTCCGGCGGTGAAGTGTACCAACCGGCCGTGTTGTTCGACACGACGCCGGGTCCAGCGATAGGCGGTCCGACGATGGGTGTCGGCGCCTCCAACGCACCGGCTTCGCCGGCATCGCCGATGCCCGCAGTGCCGACTGTGCGCGCGCCGGCTGTGGGTGCCGATGCGGCAACGGCTGTTGCACGGTATGAGGCTGCCACGGTTCAGTCGTCAACACCAATCGATGTTCGAGTCATCCCCCTGCATGCTGCTCCGGTCAGCATGCCTATGCAGCCGCAGGTGCCGTTGGGTTCGGCCAGGCTTGCCGACCTCCAACGAAACACCAACGTCGGAGGGTCTGTCCCAACGGTGCCGAGCCAACCAACGGCCGGTCGTGGGGCTCCAAGTGATGTCATTGTGTCAGTGCAGTACCTTGACGACCTGCATTCTCAGCTGCGAGAGGCTCAGGAGGAAATGGCCTACCTGCGCAACCAGCTTGCGAACCAGCTTCAGCCGCCTGAGACAGATGCAGACGTGGAGGAGAACCCTGTCCCTGTGGACTTTGATACGGCACCGCTGAAGGATGCGGTCCGCAAGCAGCTGGCGGCAGAAGTTAAGGATGTGTTCAAGACCTTGGTGCTGAAGCCTGATGATTCTGTGTCAGTCATCCACTCCAAGGTCACCCGAGCGTTGGTTCGTCTTGGAGCTGTCGACGGCGGATCACAGTTCCAATCGGTCGCGGCCGAAGCCCTTCAGCTCGTGCCCGACCTCACGGATAGGAACCCGCTTCAAACTGCGCGCTTGCGTCGCGGACTCCGACATCAACTTGGGCGCACTCAGTTGACACGTGAAGATCAATCCCGACTGCAGGACGTCTCTGTTATAGACAGGCCGGGTCTTCGGCGCGAACTGCAAGTCATGGCAGTTATCAGAAGCAGCCCGCTCCTGCAGGAAATCGACAAGGCGGCCAAGCAGGCCCTTGTACTGAACTGCCCGGCGAAGTATCTCACCATCATCGCCGGCACTCCGTCGTTCCTGGGGAGCATGCAGCTGATCATCGCCGACATCGGGTTGACGGCTCAGCAGCAAATGCAGGCGATGGTGCAGCGCCTCACAGCGCCGCGATTGCAGCTCATGGGTGAGCTGCCGGACGCTGCCGATGTGAAGCCGTTCATGCTCTCTCTCACAGGTTTGGCAGGGCGTATACTTGGCGAGATTGCGACGCGCACATTTACGCCAATCGGGGCGGCTTCTATCACGCCATTCGGCATCGCGGCTTGGTCTGCAGCGCAGAACCTACCGACACCCGTCGATCCAAATGCGCTGGCGGCTGTCTACTTGCCGGAGGTCAAGAGACAGCTCTTTGAACAAGTCACTGATCGTCATGCCAGTTTGGAAACCCTCGCGGCGTCTCTCCACGCTCTTGAGGACCGCATCGGGGCTTACCAAGCGGGCTCAAAGCAGCTGTTCAAGCCGGTGGCGGCCGCGCCCCAGATGGTATTGGCGATGACTGACGCCAGCAGTGCTGAGGTGCGTCGAGCGGCTCCGGTGGGTGCTCCGGTACGACAAGAGCGCGTCAAAGCCAAGTGGGAGACGCAGCAGGCTGTGGATGCCCGCTTGGAGCGTGTCGGGGCTGAACTGCGCGGACGACCGCAGCAGAACGGTGGTCGTTCACAAGAGCAGCCTCGACGCCCGTCACTGTCGCCGGGGGCTCCGAATCAAGCCGGTGGCCGTCAGCCTGAGCGCTATCATCAGCAAGGCGGCAAACAAGGCGAACAGCAGCGTAGCCGTGCAGAGAAAGTTCCCACTCCAACGCTGCCACAGAAGAGCTTGAAGACCTGCTGGGCGTTCAACACTGACCAGGGTTGTCCGTTTGGGGACAACTGCCGCTTCAGCCATGACGAGCAACAGCGGCCTCAGCAACGACCTGCCGGTCGTAGTCAAGGTGACACCGGTGGGCGCGGACAACCGCAGGGTGGTCGTCTGGCGCCAGTCCGTCCTCAGGATTCCAGGCAGTACAATCGTCTTGGCCTGCATGGTGGCGGCGGCGTGAAATTCGTTGGAAAAATGTCTGACGAATGTCAGTGGCCGACGGCGCGGGAAGCTGCAGAATTGACTGCTGCGCAACGCATTGGTCTGCGCAGTGGCCGACGAGTGCCGCAGTGCCTACCAGTGGCACCGCCTGTCCTGAATGCCGACGAGTATGCATCTGAACTGCCAGCTCTGATCGCCGAGGAGGAGGAGTGCGAGGAGAAGGAGCGTGCCTTGAGCGGTTTGCTCGATGGGAAAACACTTCCGGCTGGCACAGTCTTGCTGGACTCCTGCAGTGGTACTAATCTCATGCAGGACAAGCTCATAGCGGCAGATGGCTGCCCCAGCAAGATGGTCCTGAAAGGTGTCGGGCCGGGTACGGTTAAGGCGGCCAGCGTGGTCGACATCAAGCTCACGGCCTGCTTTAGCTACCAGAACGAGCCGCCGGCAATGCTTCCACCGCTGGAAGTGCACACCGTCCCCAATATGCAGGAGTGCCTGCTGCTGTCTCAGGGGCAGTTGGCGCAACGTGGGTGCGACTTCATCACGCCAAATGGCGTCACGAACGAGGGGTGCATCATCCTGCCACCTGATCACAAAGGGAGGCGCCTGCGCGTGAAGACTGCGTTCAACGAACAACAACTCCTTGTGGTCAACGAACCGGTGTGTATTGCTAGCGCAACGGGCGCTAGTCATCTGGTCAGTTTCAGTGACCACCCGGTGTACCACATTGATATGCCGGCGTTCGAGGTCTCCAAGACGGCGGCACTGCCAGCCATTGAGCTGCGTAATGCGTACGTCATCAAGAATGTCAAGAAGGATGTGAAGCCAGTGCCGGCAAAGTCTGCGTCGACCCCTGCTCTGCGCCAGCAGTCTACGCGACAACTTCGATCGGCCACGGTGCGAACGGCTGGGCAGCCGAGTGCGTCAGTTGGTGTAGCCAAGGTGCATGTGAAGAGTGTCATGCCGTCGGTCACGGTCAAAGGTCCAGTGCCAACGAAGGAGCTGACGGTGTCTGCGCCCCAGGTCG
>CAISYX010000218.1 GCA_903889815.1 uncultured Gammaproteobacteria bacterium | reverse complement strand
GCGGCGCTACTTCACCTCCGGGCGGGAGGCGGGCGCCGGCCCGTTGGTCTTTGACGTGCAGGGCGTGCGCGTGGGCGTGCTCATCTGTGAAGACGCCTGGTTCGACGAACCGGCCGAGGTCTCCTGTGCTGCGGGCGCACAAGTGCTTTGTGTCATCAATGCCTCGCCCTTTCATCTGGACAAGGCCTACGAGCGCGAGGACCGAATGTCGCAGCGCGCCCGTGCCTGTGGTGTGCCCGTGCTGTACGCCCACCTGGCTGGCGGGCAGGACGAGGTGGTGTTTGACGGCGCCTCCTTCGCGGTCGATGCGCAAGGCACGGTCCGGGCGCGATTGCCGTCGTTCGAGGCCTGCCTCGGCGTGTTGACCGTGTGGCCCGAAGGTCGGGTGGAGGGACACATCACTGCGGTTCCGAGCGTGGAGCAGCAGGCCTGGTCGGCCCTGGTCACGGGTGTGCGCGATTACGTGAACAAGAACGGCTTCCCCGGCGCCATCATCGGGCTGTCGGGCGGCATCGACTCAGCTCTCGTGCTGGCTGTAGCGGTGGATGCTCTGGGGGCCGGGCGTGTCCGCACGGTGATGATGCCCTCGCCCTACACCGCGGACATTTCCTGGATCGATGCCCGGGAGATGGCCGATGGCCTGGGTGTACGCCATGACGAGATTCCCATCGCGCCCGTATTCGAGGCCTTCAAGGCTGGTCTTGCGCCGTTCTTCGCGGGCTTGGCCGAGGACGCCACCGAGGAGAACATCCAGGCGCGCATACGCGGCACCCTGCTGATGGCCCTGTCCAACAAGACCGGCGCCATCGTGCTGACCACGGGCAACAAGAGCGAGATGGCTACAGGGTACTGCACCCTTTACGGTGACATGGCCGGTGGTTTCGCGGTGATCAAGGACGTGGCGAAGACACTGGTGTACCGCCTGGCTCGGTGGCGTAACCAACAACCCGGAGGCAGCGTCATCCCGGAACGAATCATCACGCGCGCGCCGTCAGCCGAACTGCGGCCTGACCAGACGGATCAGGACAGCCTGCCGCCGTACGAAGTGCTCGATGGGATCCTGGCCCTGTACATGGAAGAAGACCGCAGCGTGCAGGAGATCATCGACCAGGGGTACGCTCCTGCAGATGTCGAGCGGGTTACGCGACTGATAAAGATCAACGAGTACAAGCGGCGCCAAGCCCCCGTGGGCATACGCGTCACCCATCGTGCCTTCGGTCGCGACTGGCGATATCCCATCACGTCCAGATTCCGTGCGTAAACTGTCTCGACGAATTGTTGAAAGCTGAGGTTCCCATGAAGCAGATCACCGCCATCATCAAGCCCTTCAAGCTCGAAGAGGTGCGGGAGGCCCTGGCGGATGTCGGCGTGTCGGGACTGACCGTGACCGAGGTCAAAGGCTTCGGCCGCCAGAAGGGTCACACCGAGCTCTACCGCGGTGCCGAGTATGTGGTGGACTTCCTGCCCAAGGTGAAAGTCGAGATCGTGGTCAAGGATGCTGACGTCGAACGCTGTATTGACGCGGTGGTGCGGGCTGCGAAGACCGGCAAGATCGGTGATGGCAAGATCTTCGTCACCGCAGTGGAACAGGTGGTGCGCATCCGCACGGGCGAAACCGACGAGTCGGCTGTCTAGCGGCTGAGCCGCTGAGCGGGGGGCGCTGGACCGGGTCAGATGTCCCGGTAGCTGTCCGGCCCGGCCGCCTTCAGGCAGGCTCCATGCAACCGCCCCAGCAGTTCGTCGGCATCGGTGCCGACATGCAGGTTGTCCAGCTGGGCCTGTTCCAGGAATCCGCTCGAGACGGTGTGGCGCAGGAAGCCCAGCAGGCCATCGTAAAAGCCGCCCACATTGAGCAGACCGATGGGCTGGTCGTGGTAGCCGATCTGTCTCCAGGTCCAGACCTCGAACAGCTCCTCCAGGGTGCCAATGCCGCCAGGAAGGGCCAGGAACGCATCTGCCCGTTCGGCCATCATTTGCTTGCGCTGGTGCATGGTGTCCACGATGTGGATCTCGCTCAAACCGGTGTGGCCGACCTCCCGTTCGCGCAACTTCTGCGGGATCACCCCCACCACACGCCCCCCTGACGCCAGGACGGCATCGGCCACACTGCCCATCAACCCCACTCTCCCGCCCCCGTAGACCAACTGCCATCCGCGCTGTCCGATGGCCTGGCCCGCCCGGCGAGCCGCCTGGGTGTGTCGAGGGTCAGACCCGGAACGGGAGCCGCAGTAGACACAAACGCTGAAGGGGACTTCTGTGGTCACGGTAGAGGCGGGTCGGGTGTGTTGAACGGGTCAAGCGGCGAATCGAACCCAGGCTGCCGAAGCCCAGACCGCTCCGCACAGCAGCAGGGACACCATGACGGCCGCGCTGCCCAGATCCTTGGCCCGCCCGCTGAGTTCGTGGTGGTCCATGGAGATGCGGTCAACTGTGCTTTCAACAGCGGAATTGAGCAGTTCGACAATCAGGACCAGCACGAACGTGCCAATGAGAAGCACCCTTTCCACCCAGGTGCGACCCAGCCACGCGCCCAGCGGCAGCACCAGCAGGAAGAGCACGATTTCCTGACGGAAAGCGCTCTCGAACTTCCAGGCATCGCGAAGGCCGCGCGTGGAGTGGCCGGTGGCCCGCACCACTCTGCGCCAGCCGGTATGGATCTTGTGAGGGTTCTCTGCCGGTTTGTGGCCTGGTTCGTCTCTCATGTGCTCAAGGCCGAGTCAGAGGCTGGCGGTCGGGCAGGCCAGGGCCTGCAGTCCACCTGGCGGGTACCGCAGATCAGGTCATGCACGAATTGCCTGTCGGGACTGAAGCGTGCCGAGACCGCAATCACCACCACCCCGCCCAGCAAGCACATCCAGAGCCCCGCCCCAGCAGGCATGCCGGCCCAATGGGCCACCCCCAACGCCGGAAGAAACCATAGCCAGCTCAGCAGGTACCGCGCCGCGGCACGACGAACAGTCAAGGCATGTCCTTGTTTGTCGACCACGCGCACGTGCCAAGTCTTCATGGCCAGGGTCTGTCCAGACTTGCACCAGAACCACACGAAATAGGTACCCAGCACAAAAAACACAAACGCCTGAAGGCCATGCAGCCCCTGCAGGGCGTGGCGTTGCTGCGTCAGCCCGGAAAACACGAATCCTGCCGCCATGACCACACCAAAGAGCAGCAGGCCTTCGTACATGAAACTGGCCATCCGGCGCCAGATGGGAGCATGACGAAGATTGCCGGCTGGGACGGCTCCGGGCACATCAGCGGCAGTCATGGAGATGGCGTCTCGTCGATGGCCCAGCCTGCCATGGCAGCGGCTTGAGGGCCACGCTTGGGCAACAAGGTTTGCGGGTCGACGAACGTTGACGTGGCCACGATCTTGGGCATGCCAGGTTGGTGATGGGATGGGGGAGCGTGGACTTTGGACACCAGTTGTGTGGTGGCACCAGGCTTGATCTGAACCACCGTGGGGGCGACCGGCTTCTTCACGTTCAGCCCAGGTGCGGATGCAGAAACTGTGTTTTTCTTCTGGGTTGCCGCTGCGGAAGCCGAATGCTGGCCGCCGCGGCTCGCCTGGCCTGCCAGCGCCGTCCGTTCATCATCAGTGAGCGCCAGATACGCTTCCCACTTGGCTTGCCGATCATCGGCAGGCCATTGGCGCACCTCCTGAAACTGCAGCCTGGCCTGACCCCGCTGGGCGGGCGTCATCTGTGCCCAATCGAACATGCGCTCGCGCACCCGTCCTCGTTCCTCATTGGTCATAAGGGGCATGCGGGCAGCCACCTCCAGCCACTTCTGCTGCCTGTCGGCTGACAGGGCACGCCACACCTTCTGCAGTTGTTGCAGTTCGCGACGTTGCTGAGCTGTCAGCGAAGCCCAGGGAACCTGACCCTGACTCGCTGTTGAAGCCGGAACCGGTGTGCGCGAAATTTCCCCCGGGGTTTGTCCAAAGGCGATGCCCGAACAAACCCAGGCTGCGCACGTCAGCCAGGCGGCTCTTGGCCAGGTCAGGTTTCGGCGACGACGCGCGGCCATCACGGGCGGGGCGACTTGAGAAATTCCGCAAAGCCTGGATCGGCGTAGGCGGAGGGCGGGAGATCGTCAGACAACAGCGCTGCATCGACTTCGGCGGCTGCTTCAATTCGCTGCGTCAGGTTGAATTGGTCGATGCAGATGAGCCCGAGTGTCAGGGCGACCACCGGCATGAACGCCGCCAATCGGGCCCACCAGGGTGTCAGGCCCGCTGCTGAGCCGTAGGAGATGACCGCAGGCCGCGCGTCCAACGCCTTCAGGCGCCGAATCCGCTGAGCAGCTTCAACGGCCTGCCACCGAGCGGCAGACAGACGCCTTTCGACTTGCGCGTTCAGAACAGGACTCTCGCCCCCCAGCCCAGCGATCACCCACTTGCCGAACGCGTGCTCAGCATGGACGGCATCATCCGCTAACGTGATGTGTAGCTTGCTCGGCGGTTTGATCACAACACTATCCCTCTGGCTTTCAGTGCCTTTGCGAGGCTGTTGACGGCCCGAGAACAATGCGTTTTAACGCTGCCCTCGGAACACCCCATGACATGTGCTGTTTCCGCAACATCCATCTCCTCCCAGTAACGCAACAGGAAGGCTTCGCGTTGACGGGCAGGCAGCTCGGAAATCTCTGATTCGATGATCGTCATCACCTGCGAGCGGTACGCGCCATCTTCAGCACTTTCCGTGCCTGAACTGCCGCCTGCGGTGGCCAGGTACTCCAACAGGTCGAAACCCGGGTCATCGTCCGATGATTCAAGCTCTTCGATCGAGGAGAAGAGTGTGTTCCTGACCTTCTGCCGCCGAAACCAGTCCATGGTGGCATTGGCCAGGATGCGCTGAAACAGCAGTGGCCATTCCTGGCTCGGGCGGTCTGCGTAGCGCTCGGCCAGGCGGATCATCGCCTCCTGCACGATGTCCAGCGCGGAGTCATCGTCGCGAACAGTGAACGCCGTGCGCTTGAAAGCGCGCTTTTCGACGCCCTTCAGAAAGTCCGTCAGGGCCTGATCCGAAGTCAAGATGGGTGAGGCAGTGTGGCGCGGGAGTTCGAGGGAGTATCCCATCCGCACGCCTGCATCGGTTCCCCGCGGGCGGCGGTGTCATAATCCACGGGTCGCACCATGCGAGTAGTCACGGCAAGTCGCTGTTTTTCAGCGCGAAACCGCAAGACTGCGCAGGCACCGAATCCGCCCCACGAGGGTGCGCAGGAGGTGCACCGATGGTTTTTCGTCAGAGAAATTCACAGAGGTTCTCAATGGACATGTCTGCCGCTGAAGTCAAGCGCGCCGCCCTGGCGCAAGCAAACGCCACTCCAACGGACCCGAACGGTTCCGAAATTCTGGTCAGAAGCCTTCAGGCCGAAGGCGTCAAGTTTCTCTGGGGTTACCCAGGCGGGGCGGTGTTGTACATCTACGACGCGCTCTACAAGCAGGATTCGATCGAGCATGTGCTGGTACGGCATGAGCAGGCCGCCGTGCATGCGGCCGACGGGTATGCCCGTGCGACGGGCGAGGTCGGTGTTGCGCTGGTGACCTCAGGGCCCGGGGTGACGAACGCCATCACGGGCATTGCGACCGCGTACATGGATTCGATCCCGATGGTGATCATCACCGGTCAGG
>CAISYX010000217.1 GCA_903889815.1 uncultured Gammaproteobacteria bacterium | reverse complement strand
TGTGTCTGCAGGAGCGGGCTTTCCCGCGAACCACGCTGCGTCTGTTCGCGGGCAAGCCCGCTCCCACTGTCTGGTCAAATCGGCATTTCCTTTTGGAAGAACTCCCGCACCGTCTGCACGTCGATGGCGATGCGGGACTGCAGCGCGTCCAATGATGCGAATTTCTGCTCCTCGCGAATCTTGTGGCGGAAGATCACGGTGATCTTCTCGCCGTAGAGATCGCTGTCGAAATCCAGCAGATGCACTTCCAGCACCGCCTTGTTGCTGTCCGACACCGTGGGCCGATAGCCAATATTCGCTGCGCCTTTCAGAAAGCGCTCGGCCAGATCTTCGTTGTTCACCAGCACGTCGCAGGCATAGACCCCGTGCAGGGGGAGCGACTTTCGGTTCAGTTTCACATTGCAGGTGGGGAAACCCAGATCACGCCCGAGTTGCTGACCTTTGACCACCGTGCCGGAAATGCCATAAGGGCGATTGAGCAGCAACTCTACGAGTTCAAAATCTCCTTTCTGCAGCTGCTGGCGCACAAAGGTGCTGCTGATGCGAACGCCCTGGTGTTCGCAACTGGCTGACTCGAGCAACTCAAAGCCATGCGACTTGCCAAAAGCCTGCAACATGGCGAAGTCGCCGCGGCGCTTGTGCCCGAAGCGGAAATCATTGCCGATGATCAGACAGACGATCCCCAGCCCATTCACCAGAAACTCTTCAATATACTCTTCGGCACTCTGCGCCTGCAGGGAGGCATCGAAGCGCAGTCTGCACACCACGTCCACGCCCTGTGCCTCGAGCAGTGTCAGCTTTTCTTCCAGCTCGCTCAGACGGGCCGGACACTCCTGAGGTGTCGCCGCAAAGAATTCTTCCGGATGTGGCTCAATCAGCACGACGACGCAAGGCACGCCGTACTCGGAAGCCTTGCTGCGCAGCTGCTGCAGAATCAACTGGTGGCCCGTGTGCACGCCATCGAACTTGCCGATGGTGGCGACACTCGACTGGTAATGCTGCCGGAAGCCGGCAGCGTCCTCGAAGACTTTCATGGCTTGTGGTTGCGCACGCGCTCCTGACCCTTCACGAAGAACACCCTGGCCCAGACCGCCAGAAAAATAGCCACGACCAACTGTCCCATCGCAGCCGTCATGCCCGCATCCGTCTCGGCCTGCATCGCAATCAGTACTATATTGGCAAGCGTGCTCAGCGCCATGGTTCCCAGCACGCCGGAAAGAAGCAATTGCAAAACGCCGATCATGCGGTCCATACAATCCTCACAGGGTCAGAGCGCTGGCCTTCAGCCGACAGTCAATACCAGCTTTCCCAGCATGGTGCCGGATTCCAGCTTGGCATGGGCCTTCAGCAGATTCGCCGCGGTCAACGCGCCGTAATGCTCGGTGCGGGTGTGCCGCAACAAGCCGGCATCCAGCAGCTTCGCTGCCTCGTTCAACAGCACGCCCTGCTCGGCGATATCGGCTGTCTGGAAACGTGATCGCGTGAACATGAATTCCCAGCTGATAGACACGCTCTTTGCCTTGAACAGGTTGATATTGACCGGCTGGTTGGATTCAGTGTCCACGATCAGGCAGATCCGGCCCTGCGGCAGAATCACGTCGGCCATGCCATGCCAGTGCTGGGCGGTGCCCACCAGGCACAGTATGTAGTTCACGCCGCTGCACCCGATCAGCTTGAATTCATCGGCCAGCGCCTCGCGGTGATTGATCACCTCGTCTGCCCCCATCTCCATGCACCACTTCTCCGTTTCCGGGCGCGAAGCGCTGGCGATGACATGCAGTCCGGCGAGGTTCTTGGCCAACTGAATGGCGATCGAACCCACGCCACCGGCGCCTCCAATGATCAGGATGGACTTGCCCTTGTTCGCGCTGCGGTCCTTCGCAATGCCAAGTCGTTCGAACAAGGCCTCCCAGGCCGTGATGGTTGTCAGAGGCATGGCGGCTGCGTCGTCAAAGGAAAGGCTCGCGGGCTTGTGACCAACGATGCGTTCGTCGATCAGGTGGTATTCACTGTTGCAGCCTGCGCGCGTTACATCGCCGGCGTAGAACACTTCATCCCCGGGCTTGAACAGGGAACACTGATCGCCAACGGCTTCCACCACGCCGGCACAGTCCCAGCCGAGGATGCGCGGCTGTTCCAGGCGACTGCCTGCCGCCATGCGGATCTTGGTATCCACCGGGTTGACGGAGACAGCATGCACGCGCACCAGCAGGAAGCGCCCCGTGGCGACAGGGGTAGGGATATTGACATCCTGCAAGGCCTGCGGATCTGTGACTGGCAGCGAATTGTGGACTCCAACGGCTTTCATGGCTCTCCCTCTTTGTTTTTCTTCAAGAATTTTCTCGCTCAAGGAGCATCGGTGAGTGCCGGCGAGTGTGGGCGGCTATTATGGCACTGCCCGGGCGGCTGCCACAATCAGCGCTTGGCTCCGCAGGGCTCCATGCTGGCTATCGCGCAAAGGCCGCTGTTATGATG